>CALKAH010000315.1 GCA_937983315.1 uncultured Acholeplasmataceae bacterium
GAGTTCGTATTCGGTGACTGGAGTTCAGACGTGTGCTCTTCCGATCTTCAAATTTCATGATCTTGCTCATGATGATAACAATGACCATTGCTATCACGCCAATCATATAACTGATCCATGAGATCGGTTGAATGGTTGATAGTCCGACCAGATAAAAAAGATGACCAAGTGCAAAGCTTATTATCCCTAGTACAATAATGATCTTATCTTCCTCTTTGGGTCTAAGCGGTCTTAATGCTAAAACGATATCACCGATTAATCCACTGGCTAAACCTAATAAGACCCATCCTAAAAGTTCAGGATATGCACTTTGCACAAAGAGGAGTCTTGTCACACCAAGAAGAATGAATGATAGGCTTGCTAATGCTTTAATGAAGAGTGCATAAAGTGGTTTTTGTGTGAGTTCAACCAAAATATAGATCACCATCATGATAACCGCAATCCCTAAAAATGGGTAAACCATGACGATCACTCCTTCGTATCTTTAAAATAGATATCAGAGATTAAAAAACGATTAAAGAATTTTTGTCTCACCCTTGTTTCATGGGTATCAAAGAAAAAGAGTGAGAATGCTTCCCAAAGTAAAAACCATCCACCGATAAAGAATCCTTCAATCATGATGTTGATGAATAGTGAAATATGAGTGACATTTCTTAAAAGATACGCTGCACTTAAAAAGATCAGTGAAATGATGATATAGATCGCTAATCTTCGATAATTGTGAGAGAGCTGTTTATGAATCGTTGATAAAACGACCTTGAAGTTATTCATCACCGAGGTGATGGATTTAAACTCTTTATCAAGGTCTCTTTTTTCTTTTGGCATGTAAAAACATAACTCTAACTTTTCATGAATAGGGATTTCGGTTGCTGCTTGTTCAAGATAATCCATCAGTTCTGGTTCTAAGTCTTTACGTCGGAGTGGTGATGCATCCCATCCATTGAAGAGTTCACTGTAATCATCAAGTGAAACTTCAACGATGTAAGCTTTTGTTTCTGGGTTTGTATTATATAAAGCAAGTGATTCTAATTTTTTGTGTTTCATTGTATTCCACTACTTTCTTGTTGCTAAACCTCTTGTTGTATCAATTTTTGATAGAGGGGAAATCTAAAATGTTTTAACACCTTGAGCATACGCAAGGTATTAAACATGCCATAACGTCCTTCTTCAAGCTTAAAGTGAAGAAGTCCAGAGATTTGAGAACCTTTGGGCATAAAGGGACCCTTCATCTGGCTGATGAGCGTATTGATGGCATCAGTTAACCGTAGGTTATCCGGATATTTCACGGATGCTAAAAATTCAAGTGCGCGTAAGATATCATATTTCCATCTGGGCGGATAGGATGCTTTTGCCATGGAGGGATGGATGGCTTCCTTTGTGCCATGAGCTTGATAGAGATTTCTTTTTAGTAAACATTCAATCCCTGAAAGCATGTGCATACGGACTTCTTTGATCCGGTAAGTATATCCGTATTGGTCGACATCATGGAGTGCTTCTAATACGGATAATGTCGTGTGAACAGATGAAATTTTTGGTGATGGTTTTCTTTCCCATGCACAGTTCCATCCACCATCAGGCATGGTGTGATCTAAGATATAATCGATCATTTCTGCAATTTTAGGATCTTGACTTTTTCCATAACATGCTAAAGATAAAAGCATACCAACAACACACATATCCTGATGCACATGACGATTGTATAATCCATGGTTTTTCCATTCGTGCTCAAGAAGTGTTTGTAGTGCATCTTGGTAGATCTGATGCATGGGATCGATTTCCATGTATTTGATTTCAAGCATGGTGTAGTGTGTCGATATCCATTTGGGACTATAAACCCCACGACCCCACATATGGATGATGGGATCATAGAGGTCTATATAACGATTCAGATAACCGTCTGTTGAGTAGTCTACCTTTTTACCCAAAAGATATTTTTGGGTTAACCGATTGATCACAGGATCACTCTCAAGTAAAACATCAATGACATTCATTGATAACACCTACTTTTGACAAACTGGACAATAGATGACTTTACCACCGAGAAAAGCTTCTTTTTGGAGATTGGTATGACAAATGGGACATGTGATGCGTTCATTTTTCATGAGGACATCATAGCCACCTTTTTCACCAAACATATTGGTCTGAAGATCACGACCACCAAACGTGATCATCTCATCAATCTTGAATCTGACTGAATCATAAAGACGATGTTTATCTTCATCCGTTAAGGTTGATATCTTTCGTTTAGGGGATAATTTCGCATGAAATAAGATATCTTGGAGTGTGCCATTACCTAAACCTGGAATGTGTTGTTCAGTCGCTAGCGCTGATTTGACAGATCCCTTTGTACCATCTAAACCTGTAATAGACATGAAATGGTTATAGGTAAACCGGTCATCCAAGGGATGGATTGCATCGATTGCTTTCTTGTAGTAAAGCATCTTCGATGCCATCTCTTCTGCATGGCCATAAAGGATAAATCCATAGAGCTTAATCTTAAATTCTAAAGCAAGATGATGATCAAAGACCAAGACTAATTGATTTTTCTTTGAGATAAGATGTTCAGGTTTGTATTCAAGATTGACATCTTCACCGACGGATAGTTCTTTACCATTGGAAAGATGAATTCTTAAATAATGCGCTGAAGATGTCACATCTGTGATGACAAGACCTAGAAGTTCTTGCTCATAAACAGAAGGTTCAGCACTCATCCAACAAAAGCTATGGGGAGCTTGGAGGGCTTTGACATCAATAATCGTATGACCTTTGAGTTCTTTCGCCATACTTTTAGCGTAGACGGTTGCTTCTGCTATTTCAATCATCGTGATCACTCCTTTGTATCATCATATTTATTTAAGTAGTTGAACATGGGGATGATGTGCGTCTTCACATGAATGGATGCTACTGCATGTCCCCATGCGCGGTAGAGAAGTCGTTGATGTGAATCAGGATTCATTCTTGCCATTTTATGAATCAATAATGCAAATAGACGTGCTTCATGGATAGTCTTTATACCTTCTAAGTATCGTTTGATAAAATGATAAGCTTCATCAAAAAGCTCGATATGAAAGGTTCTATCATGCATCATGGATAAAATAAGTTGAAGTATCTCACTTTTAGACATCGTTTCTACTGCTTCTTTTGTTAGATGTCGTGATGTTTCATTCATCATCTTACTTTTATCCTTTCCACTCCTCATTATATAATGAAAACGTTAAAATAGGGTATTTATCGGTGCGAAAACGCGTTTGATCAGTGATCGTCATGATCTAAAAAGAGATGATGCAAGAATCGATTTGGATCGTTTAAAAAATTTTTTAATGTCTTAACATTTTCGAGATCGTCATAATGAGTACTCACCAATCGATCATCAGTAAAAAGATATATGTCTGCATTTGGAAAAGCCATGATGATCGGTGAATGGGTAGCAATAATGACCTGAGATCCTCGATCAATCGTATCCTTTAAAATATAGAGTAAAGCAAGTTGATTTGAAAATGATAATGGTGTTTCAGGTTCATCAAGTAAGATAAGTTGGTTATCTCGCATCCGAGATTTGAAGAACGACAAATAAGCTTCCCCATGAGAAGCGTGATTGAGCGGACGATCGTGCAACGATGAAATCTCATGAATCGTTCGAGCATGCGGCATTTTAGCTAACGATTTCGCTAAAGGAGAACGATGGCTATAGGTTTTATCGATATGTTCTAGTTCTTCTTTTGACGATTTTAATTCATCTTCGAGTTCTTTGATATAGGTTGTAAAATCTTCTGATGAAAAATAGAATCCTTTTGGTTTTTTCAGTGTTGTTTCTTTGATGCATGATACATGGGGATGCTTTTCAATGGGTTTTCCGATTTGATAAAGCTCTAGATCGGAAGAGCACACGTCTGAACTCCAGTCACCGAATACGATC
>CALKAH010000316.1 GCA_937983315.1 uncultured Acholeplasmataceae bacterium
AGATCGTATTCGGTGACTGGAGTTCAGACGTGTGCTCTTCCGATCTTGAAGTAAGGACAACTGTTAGCTGTTTCACACTTACCGATAATGCTTGTGAACAGAAACGTGAACTATACACCAAGTAGTGTTCAAGTGGTTATCAAGTAGGCGTGAAGTGGCGTTCAAGTGTTATTTAGTAAATGCCCTAAATGGGCGGTTTTTAACTATACTCACGAAAGGGAAAACTTATGGCACGACCATTCAAACAAGGCTTACAATACTTTCCTCTGGACGTGAACATTTTTGAAGATGAAAAGATTCAAGACCTTAATCTTGCTTTCGGTTATTTTGGTGAGATTATCTATATCAGACTTTTAGCGATGATTTATGCGAACGGCTACTTTCTAGAAAAATCAATCTCATCATTAGCAAAGACACTTGTGAAAAGTATCGGTGCGAACTGGGCTCCAAATCCAGTGGATATTGAAGAGGTGATTGTATACTGTGGAAAAGTTGGCCTTTTCAACAATGATCTATTAAAAGACGATGTGATCACATCAAAATCGATTCAAAAACAGTTCATCCTATCTACCCGAAGACGAAAAAACACAGGTGCTGATAAGTACTGGTTACTCGATGAAAAAACGATGCTAGAATTAAGCATTTTCAATAAAACAAACAAAAACATTACTGTCGACAATAATCTGATTAATGTAGACACAAACGGCGTTAATGTTAGCAATAATCAAGTTAATGCTGACAATAACCGAGTTAATGTAGACAAAAGTACACAAAAAGAAAAAGAAAAGAAAAAAGAAAGAAAAAATGATAAAGAGGATAAAGAAGATAAAGGGCCGTACGGCCTCCCTAAATTACATTTTATTACAAATTCTTTAATCAAAAACAAATACATTGATGAAACCTCTCTTGATGTCATTAAGTACAACATTCTCTTTGAAGAAACCATCAGAGGTTACGGATTTGAAGACGTTCTATCAGCTGTGGACTATGTCGTTAAATATTCAAAGAATCCTAATCCACCCATTGAGGATAAGTTTGCATTTATGAGAGATTCACTTCAAAACAATTTAAAACAATTTGAACACAGGAGGAAGATGTCAAATGAGTCATTCGAATCGTGGATTAAACGAACCCTTTTACAAGTGGATTGATGATGTGAGAAGAGCGATTAGAAAAGAAAAAGAACTCCATGAAAAACTGGAATTCTATAATATGAAACTTATTGGATATAAAGGTGTGTCATACGATCGCATTGGATCTTCAGGTTCACGTTCATCAGGAGATAGTGAGTTGTTGTATTGGTTGGATAAGATTGATAAAGTCGAGGAATCCATTATGCTAAACAAACGAATCGTGAATGACTATAGGCTATTAGTTGATAAGCTTGACTCAATAGAAAATGACATCCTAAATGAAATCCTAGACAATAAAATACACAAAAATGTAACGAAGCCAGTGACGAAATCGCATCGCTATCAAATAATCAATAAGATAGTAGTAATCTGGATGATGCAAAATTCAGCGTATAGATAGGGTTAACTTAATCATTAAAGAATGGTATAATAGTTTCAAATGCGAGTATTTTTTATAAAAAATAGTGTTTCTTGATTTAACAATGGAAAAATCCATTAGTTTTTTATGAAATTTACATACGAAGCCTAAGAGGGGAAAACTACCATGTCAAACAAAAAAGAAGTTGAAAGAGCAGAGTTACATAAGACCATTTGGCAGATTGCAAACGATCTACGCGGTTCTGTTGATGGTTGGGATTTTAAACAATACGTATTGGGAATGTTATTCTATAAGTTCATCTCTGAAAATTTAATATCTTACATCGATAAAAATCAGCATGCTGCAGGTGAACATGAGTTCAGTTATATGAATTTATCAGACGAAATAGCCGAAAATGCTCGAAAAGAAGTTGTAGAAGAAAAGGGCTTCTTCATTTTACCAAGTGAGTTGTTTATCAATGTGACCAAGCGTGCTGACAAAGATGAAAACCTTAATACAACACTGGAAACAGTATTTAAGAATATTGAGAAATCAGCTAGCGGAACTGAATCAGAAGCAAATTTAAAAGGCTTATTTGACGATATAGATGTCAACTCAAATAAACTAGGGAATACTGTAATTGAAAAGAATGGACGCCTTAGAAAACTTCTATACGCTATTAATGATTTGAAACTTGGAAAATATGAAGATAACACCATTGATGCTTTTGGTGATGCATATGAGTATTTAATGAGTATGTATGCTGCAAATGCGGGTAAATCTGGTGGAGAGTTTTTCACACCTCAAGAAGTAAGTGAATTATTAACTAGACTTGCATTAATTGACTTCGGAGCAAAACATACAGATTCTCATGGAAAGATTGTTGTTCCTAATAAGAAACAAGTTGAGAAAGTTTACGACCCTGCATGTGGTTCAGGCTCACTATTGTTGACGTTTGCCAAAATTCTGGGGAAAGATAATGTCAAGTTAGGTTTTTTCGGTCA
>CALKAH010000317.1 GCA_937983315.1 uncultured Acholeplasmataceae bacterium
CCACCGAGATCTACACTCTTTCCCTACACGACGCTCTTCCGATCTCCGATTAAGCGTTTTTTCGTAATTTTGATACTGATGTATTATGGATTTGAGAGTCTGTTTGAATCAGGTAAATGTTATGAAAAAATAAAAACTAACAGCATATATTGCAGAATTTCTAGTTAAGATGAATTGAATTGGAATGAAAATTAAACAGTGAGTTATGATACCACATGCATAGAAAACTGGAAGGTCTAAACATCATGCCAAGCAACAACAGTAAGTACACAAAAGAGATGAGAAAAATAACAACTAAGTGTATTATTGGATGAAATATGTTCCCACACTGGAAAAAGTCTGGAATGGGGGAACATAAAATGGCTAAAAATATGTTTCCGACGTACACGAACCGACATATTTTCGAGCAATCAGATAGACTCCACGCATATTGAGTCTATATCATTGCTTATATTGAAATGACATTTGATAACCTCTCTAAAGTGTGATCAAAATCCCACATTCATCCTTTCAAAAAAATATTATGATCGTAGATAAACATGATTAATTCACATTACTAGTCTTTTTTTATGGAGGATTGCCATGTATTTGAATCAAGAACAATTCAATGTATTTTATAAATCTAAAAATCATCCTGTTATTCTTGAAATACCCACAATGAACTATATCACCATAGAAGGACAAGGCAATCCCAACGAATATCCGTTTCAACAAGCGGTTGAAGCTTTATACACAATCGCCTACACAATCAAAATGTCTTATAAAAAGCCAAACCCTCCTAAAGGGTATTATGCTTACACCGTTTTTCCTCTAGAAGGTCTTTGGGATTTATTCGACAAATCGAAACCTTCATCAGATAAATCTAATTATCAATACAAGCTTATGATTCAGCAACCCGATTTTGTTGATGAAATCCTCTTTCAGTCGTTTAAACAACAGAGTATCAAGAAGAATGATAATCCACGTCTGTATGATGTTAAGTTTGAAAAGATTTCTGATGGCTTATGCTGTCAAATGCTTCATCTTGGCCCATACGATGATGAACCAGCAAGTTTTACTATCATGGAGTCTTATGTTCAAAATGAGGGTTTCTATCGCCTTTCAAAACGACATAAGGAGATCTATCTTTCAGACCCAAGGAAAGCTGAACCCTCTAAAATGAAGACTATTTTGCGTTTTGAAATCAAAAAAATCGAGGTTAAACCATGACCGTTCATGATATTCTAGAATGGATGAATGCGCATCAAGATCTTAAAATGAAAAAGATTTATACGAGATCACATCAAACATTTGATGCATTAGGCATTAAGATGCAAGATCTTCGTCAACTCGCTAAAACGATTGGTATTGATCATGAGTTAGCATGTAAACTTCAAGACATTCATCTTTTTGAAACCATGATGTTATCAACACTCATCTGTGATCCAAACAAATTATCCATCGAGCAACTATCAAACTGGGCATCTCGTGCAGAGTCGACATCCATCATTGATCAAGGATTATCGGATGTCATCCTCAACATTGATCATTGTGATGAACTCTGTAACATGTGGTTAAATCATGAAAATATTCATTTACGCTATGCAGGTTATGCGACATTATCAGCTTATTTTCGTCTTTATCCACTCGAGAAAATGAATCATTTGTTGGGTGTTGATTCACTCATGATGATAAAAAATAACATTTTAAACGAGCCATTAACCGTACAAAATGCGATGAACAATGCGGTGGTGATGGCAGGATTGCATGTCCCACAACTTGTGAACTTAGCCAAAGAAGTTGCCGATCATATTGGATACATCCTTCCTCTAAAAGCAAAGAATAGTTGTAACATTCAAAGTGCATCAGACTATCTCAAACGATACATCAATCAGCCCAAGTTTTCACGCGTAGCAAGACTTGAAGAAAGGAAGAAATCATGAATCACAAATATCCTCTAAAAACCATCGAAAAAGTACGTTATGGTGATACAGACCGTCAAGGACATGTCAATAACGCAATCTTTAATGAGTATTTTGAATCCGGAAGAGTTGAACTTCTCTATCATCCTCATCATCCTCTAAACGATGAACAGTGTTCATTTGTTACCGTTCATGTATCCATCGATTATCATGATGAAATCAATTGGCCTGGAGAACTTTTGGTTCAAACGGGAATCAAAAAAATCGGAACGAGTTCCATTCGATTCATTCAAAGTCTCTATCAAGATGATGTCGAAGTTGCAACCTGTGAAGCCGTCATTGTTCATGTCAATCCTTTATTAAAAAAGTCCCAACCATTAAGAGAAGATGTCAGAGATTTTCTTAAGCAATATGTGATTTCAGAATGATTGATCCATGGTCTCATTTTTTATATGATAAGAGAAGAATCCACGTTTAACTGAGGTGATATCAATGGACTATTGTCCAGTATGTGGTCAAAAAATGACACACGATGAAATTGAATCTCATAAAGTGATGCGATGCAGTTGTGGTTATATTGATTGGGATAATTGGGTTAATCTATCTGCGGTGAGTGTATGCTATAACGATTCAGGTGAATTTATGATGGTTCACTTAAAAGGAAAATCAAAAGGTAAGATCACATTTCCAGGTGGATTTCGCAATTTAGGTGAAACACTCGAAGAAGCAGCGATTCGCGAATGCTATGAAGAATCTGGTTACACCATTGGTAATTTAGAACTCTATAAAGTCTATACAAAAGATAATATCCGTTTGGTTTGGGTGGTCTTTCGTGCTCAAATGATTAAGGGTTCATTTCTTGAAAATAATGAAACTGAAGGTGTAAGTTTTCATACCACAAGTAACCTTCCTGATATGACAAAACTGCGTGGAAGTTTAACTGAACGATTACTGAAAGACATCATTGAAGAAGGTAAAAAAGATGGATGTTAAAGACCAATTTCTAAGCTACCAACCTAAAAATGAACAAGAACAAAGAGACCTTGATCTCATTTTACAGTTTATCGATCGCAATCCAGATGCATTGTTAAGATCCAATCTGGCAGCTCATCTGACTGCATCTGCTTTTGTTGTCAACCCGAGAATGGACCGTATTGTTTTTGCATTTCACCATATTTATCAATCATGGGCTTGGGTTGGAGGTCATGCGGATGGAAATCCTAATCTTCTCGAAGTTGCTGTTCGTGAAGCCAAAGAAGAAACAGGCTTAACCACAATTAGACCTTTTCATGAAGATATTTTTACGATCGATGTGATTTATGTACATAACCATATTAAAAAAGGACAGTATGTTCCTGATCACCTACATCTCAACGCAACCTATTTGCTTATCGCAGACGATGATGAAATGCCTTATGCGAATCCAGATGAACATCAGGATGTGAAGTGGTTTGATATCAACCATGTTATGGAAATGGTCAGAGAAGATCGCATGAAACCTGTCTATGAAAAAGCATTTAAGCACATCCATATGATCAAGCCTTAAGGGCTTGGTTTCTTTTCCTTTAAGGGGTATAATAGAACCAGAGGTGTACGATGAATTCATCTGTGAACGAGACAAAGACGATGAGAAGTGCTATGATTAAACGGATATTCTTCCTTGGTGGAGAATTATTATTAGGGATGTTTGTCCTTCTTTTTAGTGCAGGGTCTTGGTCTTATTCTGGAGCATGGATCCTGGGTGGTTTATACCTTTTTAGCTATCTTATGTTTGGACTTTTACTACCTCGAAAAATAATTGAACATCGGTCGACTAGAAAAAAGAATGTTCCTGTTTATGAAAAGATTATCGGGATGTTATCGTGGATCATTGGTTACGGTGTTTATGTTGTTGCGGGACTTGATCAACGTTTAGCGTGGTCACTTCCGATTCCATGGTTTATGTATGCGCTTGCCATCTTTATTTTTGTCATGGGCATGGGCATTGTTTTATGGTCGATGATTGAAAATCCTTACTTTTCAACACGTGTTGAAAAAGATGAAGATCATCTGATTATCTCAACAGGTCCTTATCAAGTGATCAGACATCCAGGGTACCTTGGCATGATGACATATCTTGCTGTCGTCCCCATTATATTAGGATCACTTTATGCGATGATTCCTACCATCATCATTTTGGTTTTATGTTATATTCGTATGCGTTTCGAAGATAACTTCTTAAAAAAGAATTTAAAAGGTTATATAGATTACCAACAACACGTTAAACATCGTTTGTTTCGTACGTTTAAATAGATCATTAGAAAAGGGAGAAAATCATGATCAGCTATGTGAAGTTACAAGATTGGGTCCGTGAGATGGCAGCTCTTTGCGAACCCGATGATATTTATTGGTGTGATGGAAGTGATGAAGAGTATGAACGCATGATCAAAGGTCTCGTTCATGAAGGAAAAGCTATTCCACTCAACCCTAATAAACGTCCTCAATCTTATGCGTTTTTTAGTGATCCATCTGATGTTGCACGCGTCGAAGATCGTACCTTTATTGCATCCTTAAATCAACGTGATGCAGGTCCAACAAACAATTGGATCGAACCTCATCAACTCAAAGAGACGATGTTAAAACTCTATAAAGGTTCGATGAAGGGACGTATCATGTATGTGGTTCCCTACATGATGGGTCCTTATGGATCACCCATGTCAAAGATTGGTATCGAACTTACAGATAGTGCCTATGTTGCATGCAATATGCGCATTATGACACGCATGGGACGTGATGTGTTAAAGGAACTTGAACGTGTAGGTTCTTTTGTGCCATGTCTTCATAGCGTGGGTTATCCACTTGAAAAAGGACAAGAAGATCTAGCTTGGCCATCTGCACCCATCGAAAAGAAGTACATTGCACACTTTCCAGAAGAACGTTTGATTTGGTCATATGGTTCTGGATACGGTGGTAATGCATTACTTGGTAAAAAATGTTTAGCCCTACGCATCGCATCTGTGTTAGCCAGAGATGAAATGTGGATGGCAGAACACATGCTCATCTTAAAGATTACAAACCCTGAAGGAAGAAGTAAGTATATCTTAGGGGCATTCCCAAGCGCATGTGGTAAAACGAATCTTTCGATGCTTGTCCCTACTTTACCAGGTTGGAAAGTCGAAACGGTTGGAGATGACATCGCATGGATTTGGATGAAAGAAGATGGACGACTTTACGCGATTAATCCTGAAGCAGGCTTCTTTGGAGTCGCTAAAGGAACAAGCTATGACTCCAATCCGAATGCGATGATGTCGATTCGAAAGAATACGATTTTTACGAATGTTGCATTAACCGATGACGGTGATGTGTGGTGGGAAGGTATCGATGGTCCAACACCTGATCATTTAATCGATTGGAAGAAAGAAGATTGGACACCGAATAAGAAAACACCAGCTGCTCATCCCAATTGCAGATTTACAGTACCCGCTAAGCAATGTCCTGTGATTGCTGATGAATGGGAAAATCCGGAAGGTGTTTTAGTCTCAGCGATCTTAGTGGGTGGTCGAAGACCAACGACCATTCCTCTTGTTCACGAAGCCCTTTCATGGAGTCATGGTGTCATGATGGGGTCCATGATGGGATCCGAAATTACCGCAGCAACCATCTCCAATCAAATTGGACAAGTCAGACGTGATCCATTTGCGATGTTGCCATTTATTGGCTATCATGTAGGTGATTATTTGAACCATTGGCTAGACATGGGGAAGAGAACTAACGAAGCTCTATTACCCAAAATCTACTATGTCAACTGGTTTAGAAAAGATGATCAAGGCGATTACTTATGGCCGGGATTTGGACATAATTCGCGGATACTGAAATGGATATTTGAACGTTCTGATGGCGTTGCACATGCTAAGCTTACACCGATTGGTTATCTGCCGACTGAAGATGCACTCGATCTTCGCGGTGTTCCGATGAAAGCACATGCACTGGATGAGTTACTTGAAGTGAATCACGACGCATGGCTCGATGAAGTGAAGTCGATACGTGTGTATTATCAGACCATCGGTGATAAACTTCCTAAAAAATTACATGAAGAACTCGATAAATTAGAATCTCGCTTGGTCTATGATAAACAGTAAAACCATGAGGAGTCACTTGACTCCTTTTTCATTGAGGCAAAGATTGAGAAATGATCGAAAAAAGCGTATAATCAAACTATGATTGAGGGGGTATGCTCCATGGCTGTTTTTTTAAGGGTTGATATCAATCTGGTTGCAATGCTCATGATCATGATGGTTTTTTTAATTGCGATCAGACGTTTGGATCAAAAAGATTTGCTCAATCGCGCGTATTTACTGACCTTAGTTGTCGTCTTTTTTCAATTGGGTATTGAAGCGATCACGTGTGTGATCAATGGTCGATCTGAGTTTGGTTATGTTCTCGCATCACAAGGATTACACGTGATGCTTTACGCGATTGCACCACTTTTATCGAGCTTGTGGTATCTTTTGGTCCGAAATTTTGTGACTGCACGTAAAAAAGTAACGCAAACCATGTATCTTCTCATTTTTGCACCTGTGGTTATCAACGGTATACTCAGTTTACTGTCGCCTTTTTTTGGTTTTTTGTTCACGATTAATGATCAAGGTATTTATTCAAGAGGACCACTCTTTTTTGTGACGATGATCATCACGTATAGTTACTTCATGTTTTCACTGATCCATCTGATGTATTATCGCAAAAAGATTGTACTCAACGAGTTCATTTTGTTAGTTTTGTTTAATATCATTCCTGTCGTTGGTGCAATCTTTCAAGCTTTGTTTTACGGTGTTCTCTTGGCGTGGAGCTCCGCAGCCTTTTCACTGGTTGTCGTCTACATTTATCTTCAAGAGCGCCTCGTTCACCTAGACATCATGACAGGTGCTTGGACAAGACGATCATTTGATTATTTTATGGATAAACGACTTAAACAAAAAACGATTGATCCCTTTGGTGGTATATTCTTTGATATCGATCAGCTAAAAAACATCAATGATCGCTTTGGACATGCTGAAGGGGATATTGCCATCATCGAGATTATCTCGCGCATCAAAGGTCTCCTTAAAACCAATGAATTCATCGCTCGTTTAGGTGGTGATGAGTTTATCATTATTTCTGATGATGGTAAGCAAGAACGTCTAGAAAATCTCGTTAAAGATATTGAGTTGTCACTTCGTGTACTCAACGAGAATTCTAAAAAAACATATACGTTGTCATGTAGTTTTGGTTATGGCTTATATGATACATCCTTTAAGAGTGTCGATCAATTCTTAAGATATATCGATCATCGCATGTATGAAGCTAAGAAGCGTTTGGAAGGAGAATAATCCTATGTTTGGTCAATATCAATCACCTTTAGGTGTCATATCTTTTGAAGTCACGGATGGAAAACTAGTCGGTATGTCCATCGATGATTGGGATGTAAAAACCTCTGATCATCCATCGATTAAAAAGATTGAGCACGCACTTGATGCCTATTTTAAAGGACAATCACAAGTCTTTGATCTCGATGTTTCATTTTTAAAAGGAACTCCTTTTCAAATCGAAGTATGGCGTGAAATGTTAAAGATACCCTTTGGACAGACCAAAAGCTATCAAGATCTCGCCATATCGATCGGAAGACCGCTTGCGATTCGTGCGGTTGGACAAGCATGCAAACGAAATCCCATTGGGATTGTTGTTCCATGTCATCGTGTCATTGGCAAAGATGGATCCATGACAGGTTACTCAGGGAAGGACTATGTGCATATCAAAAAACGTCTATTAGACTTTGAACGGGAGCATAAACCATGGTCGAACAATTAATCAAACATCGAAGAGCACTTCATCAAATACCTGAGCTTGCTTTTGATCTACCCCTGACGAGTCAATATGTTTATGATGAACTGATGAACATGGGATACCAACCGATTAAGATGGCAAAAACGGGTTGGGTTGTTTACAAAAAAGGTCTGATTGAAGATGCGATATTATTGAGAACGGATATGGATGCACTTCCCGTTTTTGAACAAACCGGGGTGTCCTTTCAGTCAAAACATCAAGGAAAGATGCATGCATGTGGCCATGATGGTCATATGGCCATGATGCTCGGATTTGCTAAATGGCTAAGTCAACAACAGGACTTAAAGAAAAGTGTCGTCATGATTTTTCAACCCGCTGAAGAAGGTCCTGG
>CALKAH010000318.1 GCA_937983315.1 uncultured Acholeplasmataceae bacterium
CCACCGAGATCTACACTCTTTCCCTACACGACGCTCTTCCGATCTGCTGATCACGGAATTTTTTTAGTTTCAACGATTGATACAGTTTGAATGTCTTATTTTGTTTCGAGGTGATCAATCTTTTCACTCTTTTCTTTAAGATAATGCTCGATGGCGTCTTTCGTCACATATCCATGTGCTAATACATCAATTTGATCATCTTTATGGATGCGTAGTGTCATCATCTGTTTGATCGCTTGATCAATGAGGGGTTCATAATCGATGGCTGACTCATATTTTGATGCATAGACTTCCATGGGTTTTGTAACGGGTTGCTTCGGTATATAAATGCTGCAACAATCATTAAATGGACGGATGGAGATGTCATAAGTCTCGATCTTTTTTGCCCATCGAATAATCTCTAGTTTATCATAGGTAATCAGTGGACGCAAGATGGGTATCTTAGTGACCGCTTCAACCACACGCAAACTGGGTAACGTTTGCGATGCAACTTGACCGACAGAGTCACCACTGATGATGGCGTGCATACTTTTTTTGATTGCTACTTTCTCACTGATGCGATACATCATCCGACGCATCACCGTAATCATGTAGGGTTCAAATACATGAGCCAAAATATTCTCATGAATCGTCTGAAAGGGAATGAGATGAAGCGTTAAGGTATCATCAATGCTATATTGCGCTAATGTTTTGGTTAGATCAATCACTTTTTGAACGGATTCCAAAGGCGTAAGGGGTGTACTTTCAAAGTGAATAAGTTCAATATCTAAACCTTGTTTCATCGAAAGAAAACCACTCACAGGACTATCAAGTCCGCCGCTCATCATCAGAAGCGCTTTTCCTCCGGTTCCATAAGGGTATCCCCCCATACCTGAATAACGTTTTAAATAGATATACGCTGCTTCAAGTCGAACATCAATATGAAGGATGTGTTCAGGATGATTGACATCAACCATAATGTCCCATTTCGTGCCATCTAAAATCGGTTTTGCGATGGTTTTCGTGATCTCTAGACTCGTCATCGGAAATGCTTTATTGGTGCGTCTCGTCTCGATTTTAAGGGTTCCATGGTCGGATTCAAGCTCGTGATCGAGCACAGTAATTGCTGTTTGAATGATCGCTTCAATTTGAGGCTCACACGTGGAGGCGATGGAAAAATCATGGATACCTTGAATGTGAAGAAGGCGATTGACGATGGTTTGTTCATCATGTTCATGATAGTCGATCATGATGCGATCATGTCTTAAGAGATAGGAGACATCCAAATCGTTTAACTTCTTACTGATGTGTGCACGGATTCTTTTAATGAAGAAACCGATGTTTTGTCCTTTGAGCATCATGTCGCCGAAGCGAATCAAGATTCGTTTTGCCATCATTATCACCACACCTATTTTACCACATATGCTATAATAGGAACGGTGATGAAAACATGAAAAAACAAGAATACTTGAAAACTGCAGAAGCCTTATTACTCGAACAACCCAATGAACTTGCATTGCTTTCTAATGCATCCGCATTTATCTTTGAAACATTTGATCGCTTGAACTGGGCAGGATTTTACCTTTGGGATGGAAAACAATTAACCGTAGGACCTTTTCAAGGAAAAGTAGCTTGCTCGACAATACCACTCGGTAAAGGGGTATGCGGTGAAGCAGCAGAACGCAAGATGACCATGGTCATCAAAGATGTCCATCAACACGCCAATCATATCGCATGTGATGCAAATTCCCAATCTGAAGTGGTTGTACCCATTTTCATTTCGGGTAAACTTTATGGTGTCCTCGACATCGATAGCCCAGTCATTAATCGATTCGATGCAGAGATTGTATCCTTCTTTGAAGAATTCGTCCAATTACTGGTAAAAACAATTGACAAATAATACCCTATAGGGTAAAATGAAAAGCGTCGGTAAAAAGCAGGCAGCTTATGAATTGTGATGCGATCCCTACCACTTGGAGCCCTTAGTAACCATTTTCTGCTTAATGGCGAACAGAATATCGGGATACTCATAATCATCATACTTTGCAGTTTTTGCCTACCAAACTATATAAGGAGGTAAAAATTATGTCACGTTACACAGGACCTACATGGAAGATTTCCCGTCGTTTGGGTTATTCACTTTCCGAAACAGGAAAAGAATTAAAGAAGCGCCCCTACGCACCAGGCCAACATGGACAACGCCGTTCGAAGGTTAGCGATTACGGTACACAGCTCCATGAAAAGCAAAAGGTTAGATTCACCTATGGTATCTCTGAAAAACAATTCAGAAAGACTTTTGAAGACGCAAACATCAGAGAAGGTAAGCATGGTGAAAACTTCTTGAAGTTGCTTGAATCGAGATTAGATAACGTCGTTTATCGCTTAGGTTTAGCGAAAACACGCGCTCAAGCTCGTCAGCTCGTCAACCATGGCCATTTCCTCGTCGACGGTCAAAAGGTGGATATCCCATCTTACCGTTTAGTCCCCGGACAAAAAGTTACTTTGAAGGAATCTTCAAGAAACTTGCAAGTGATTCTTCAAGCGATTGAAGGTCAATATGCATCCGTTGACTTCGTATCATTCGACAAGGATTCGATGACTGGAACATTCGTTCGTTATCCACAACGCAATGAAATTCTCACCGAAATCAATGAACAACTGATCGTTGAATTCTACAACCGTTAATCTTAAAAAGGATGATGCATCTGCATTGTCCTTTTTTTGTTGTTTGGTGATAAAAAAAGACACCTTGAGGTGTCAATTGAGTAAGGTTGCATTTCCTAAATGAAGGATGCGTTTTTTCCGTTCTTGATCGATGACAAGCGCGAGACTAAAATGATGAACACGCAAAATGGTGTATACATCGTCATTAGCATCAGTGACAATAGGATATAAATAGAGCATACGACCTTCACGAAATTCGATTAAGTAATCGGGGATCAAATGTTTTTTATGCAAATAACGCTTGAAGAATCCACCGACATCCACAAGATTATCGGTAAACTTTTGAGGATAGGGAAAGGTGTGAGTGGTATGTGTCACCTTGATCTTTTTATCCCTTAAAGCATGTTTGATACGACGCATCTGAAGCATAAATGACATCAAAAGCAAGGTAAATAGGACAAGTCCTATCCAATGGATGATCTCCGTTTGATCTTTAAATGTCATGAGCATACTGATATAAAGTCCGAGTAGTGCAACCATGATCAAACTGTGATCTCGAATGTTTTTCTTGCGTTTCTGTTGTATAAAAGAAATAATCATCATGTCCTCCACGACAAAAGGAGATCACTGATCACCTCTTGTAATTGATATTTGCCCCCCGGGCATTGTTGTATGTCTATTGTACCAATAACAGGTTGTGATTGCAAACATCACGGGATAAAATACATGAATATGTCACAACTTACATCATGAATGAAGGATATCATTCATCTTTTCTTCATTTATTTAAGAAATAATGTAATTTTTTACATAAATTAAACCCGTGATTTCACGGGTTATTCATTACTTTTTAAGTGCTGCACGAACTAATGTTAAGAATGATGTCGGATCAAGTGATGCACCACCCACTAAAGCACCATCGATGTCAGACATCGAGAGTAGACTTTCGACATTCTTGACATTGACTGATCCACCATAGAGGATACGAAGTTGTGAAGCGATGTTTGCTCCAAACATATGTTCAATCACACGGCGAATGGCTTGGATGGTTTCATTGGCTTGCTCAGGCGTAGCTGTACGTCCAGTACCGATTGCCCAAATGGGTTCATATGCAATGACGGTCTTGAGGACATCTTCAGCAGAGACATTTTGATAGGCCTTTTCCACTTGTTTCTTAACAAATGCATTGGTGGTACCTGCTTCACGTGTTTCAAGAGATTCACCGACACAGATAATAGGTGTGATACCTTCTTTAACGGCTGTGATCACCTTTAAATTCACGGATTCATCGGTTTCATTGAAATATGCACGACGTTCACTATGTCCGATCACAGCATAATCAACACCATAGGATTTCAGCATGGCTGCTGAAATTTCACCCGTAAATGCTCCTTCTTCTGCGTAGTGCATGTTTTGTGCACCAATGCGTAAGTTTTCACCTTCGCGTTTAACAAGGTCTCTTAAGAAGATTGCCGGTGCACAAATGATGGACTCGACAATATCTTTATCGGGAACTTCGAGATTGACGGCATAGATAAATGCAAGTGCATCATCTTTGGTCTTATACATCTTCCAGTTCCCTGCGATGAGTGGTCTTCTCTTCATAGAGTTATCCTAAAATCGTGGAGACGTCTTTAATCGCTTCTTCAGCGCGTGCACCACGTGCAACAATGCGCACATTTTCACCATGAGGTACAGCCAGTGACATCAGCGCTAAGATGGATTTAAGATCGACAATTTTGTTGTGGTAATGCAATTCGATTTCAACAGCATATTTTGATGCTGTTTGGACGACTTTGGCTGCGAGTGCAGCATGTAATCCTTGGGTACTTCTGATCATGATTTCTTTTTCCATAATTTTTCCTCCATTAGAACATCGGTGGCGTGCTGATCCACAAAACTTTAGCATGTAGGTGACTGTTATTTATCAAGTAATGCTCTTTGTTTGCCAAATAGTAAAACGTTTCGCCTTTTCTGATGATATATCTTTTTTTATTAATCACCAAGGTGATTTGACCTTCAAGCACATAACCAAATTCTTCTCCGGCATGCGGATCATCCATTTCGGACTGTCCACCGGGTTCAATATCAATGATGATGGGTTCCATTTCATATTTTAACGCATTTGGAACAATCCAGCTGATCATATGCTTTAAATCTTCATTCACTTTGACATTAAAATCTTCTTTTTTATAAACGAGTGTTCGCTCTTCTTCCTTGCTGAAAAATTCGTGTACATCGGTGCCAAGGACTTCTAAGATCGCAAACAGTGTTTGCATCGAAGGTGATGTTAGATTATTTTCTAACTGAGAAATGTAACCCTTGGTCAGCTCTAAACGATTGGCAAGTTCTTCTTGTGTCAAATTGTTGCCTAAACGTAAAGCGCGTATTTTCTTACCGATATCCATTATTTGTCATTCACACATGCAATACCTGGAAGTACTTTACCTTCGAGGTATTCTAAGGATGCACCACCACCGGTTGAGATGTGGGTGAAACCATCTTGTAAACCAAACTGAATAACTGCAGCTGCGGAGTCGCCACCACCAATAATGGTTGTTGCTTGATTTTTGATTGCAGCAATCGCTTTTGCAACACTCTTGGTTCCTTCAGCAAATTTTGGAAATTCGAACACACCGAGTGGTCCATTCCATACAACGGTTTTCGCATCTTTAATGTATGATTTAAAAATATTGATGGTATTCGGACCAACGTCTAAACCCATTTCATCAGCAGGAATGTCGGTGATCTTTCTGACGTTTCTTTCGGTTTCTGCATCAAATGCTTTACCGGTGTACACATCGTCACCAAGTTCAATCTTGCCGTTTGCTTGTTTGAGTAATTCTTTTGCTAAATCGACTTTATCGACTTCAAGTAAGCTCTTACCAACTTCTAAGCCCATCGCTTTGAAGAATGTAAATGCCATACCACCACCGATAATGACCTTATCAGCAATTTTTAAGAGATTTTGAATCACTTCAATCTTATCAGATACTTTAGCTCCACCCAAAATAGCGACAAAAGGTCTTTGGGGATTTTCTAAGGTTCCTCCGATAAAGTTGATTTCTTTTTCTAAGAGGAAACCTGCAACGGTAGTCTTAATGTTTTCAGCAATTCCGACGTTTGAAGCAGCTGCACGGTGTGCAGTACCAAACGCATCATTGACAAATACGTCACCAAGTGATGCCCAATAACGGCCGAGTTCTGGATTGTTTTTGGATTCTTTGCTGCCATCAATGTCTTCAAAACGTGTGTTTTCAAACATGAGAACTTCGCCATCTTTGAGACCTGCGATGGCAACTTCAAGTTCGATCCCGCGTGTGACTGGTACAAATTTCACGGGTTGATTTAAATGTTCAGATAAACGTTTTGCAACCGGTGCTAAGCTATTCTTTGCTTTATCTGATTCGTCTTTGACACGTCCAAGATGTGAAAAGACGATTGCACGACCATGATGTTCAATGATGTATTTAATGGTTGGTAGTGCTTCAACAATACGGTTTTCATCCGTAATTTCCCCATTTTTCATGGGCACGTTAAAATCGACACGCACTAAGACTTTTTTGCCTTTGACATCGATGTCTCTAATTGTTTTCTTTGCCATAATATCCTCCTATTTAATGGTAATTGTTTGTGTTTTTAGCCGTTTTCATTATAACACTATTTCTAAACATTTACTACATTCACGTCAATGAAAGTGTTTTACTTTAGTCCCTCTAATCTTTTGTAAAAGATGTAACTGCTTTTCAAAGCGATATAAAGAAATCTTTATATCAACTATTCTTCCACTAAAAAAGATGATACGTATACCTTCAGCGGTCGAGTAATAGTGTTGGATTGCTGATCGGTTGATATAGATCGTCTCATAACTTCGATAACGACCTGTTGGAATGAGCTGTAATTCTTCACATAAATAGATAGGAATACAGTGTGAAACTGAAAAAGAGCGTTTGATCGCTTGACGATAACCATCATATGAAAACAAGTGATCAAGACACATCTGATGAACAGTCATCAGTAATGATGTATTGAGATATGTAATCGATTCACTTTGATAAAGGATAGTTCCCTCGGGATGATTCATCATGTATTCAAGCATGGTTTTCTCCAAAAACAAAAAAAGGCCCAAAGGCCTTTTCGTTTTATTCAGCTTTGACTTCTTCCTTCTTAGGTTGTTTCTTGACGGGACGATCTTCTTCTTCGATCAAGACAAGACGTTGTTCATTTTCTGGATTAAAGAAATGACATTTATTCATGTCTAATGCTAATCTCATCTTATCACCAATGCGGACACCAGCACGTGCGTTGATGCTTGCACATACGTTGTGGCCATTGACTGTGGTGTAGAGGTTGGTTTCAGAACCTAAGAGTTCAGCAACGTCAACGATGATATCAAGAACTGATTCTGGATATGTATCAAGAACGACTTGTTCATCATGGATATCTTCTGGACGAATACCCATCACGATTTCTTTACCTACCATACTGTTGGTGCGTAAAATTTCAAACTTGTCTTGAGGAACCTTAATCTTGTGATCGCCTGCAATAAACCATTGATCCTTGCCGACCGTACCACGAATAAAGTTCATGGGAGGTGTACCGATGAAACCTGCAACGAACATGTTGTTGGGGTTATCATAAATGTCTTTTGGTGCACCGACTTGCATGATATAACCATCTTTCATGACAACAATACGGCTTGCCATGGTCATCGCTTCGATTTGGTCATGGGTGACATAAATGGTTGTGGTTTCAATCTTGTTATGCAGCTTAATGAGTTCGCCTCTCATTTGAACACGAAGTTTCGCGTCAAGGTTTGAAAGTGGTTCGTCCATTAAGAATACTTTGGCATTACGAACAATCGCACGTCCTAGTGCAACACGTTGTCTTTGACCCCCTGAAAGAGCCTTTGGTTTACGTTTAAGATAAGGTGTTAAACCAAGAATTTCTGCGGCTTCATTAACCTTTTCATTGATCACATCTTTAGGCATTTTGCGAAGTTTCAAGCCGAACGCCATGTTATCATAGACGGTCATGTGTGGATAAAGCGCATAGGATTGGAACACCATCGCGATGTTACGATCTTTTGGAGCTTTATCATTGACGAGTTCATCATCAATGTAGAGTTCACCAGAGGTAATTTCTTCAAGACCGGCAATCATACGAAGAGTGGTTGATTTTCCACAACCTGATGGTCCGACGAATACGATAAATTCTTTATCTTTGATGTCAAGATTGAAGTCGAAAACAGCTTGAACACCATTTGGATAAACTTTATTAATGTCTTTCAGTTTTAAAGTTGCCATATATTTCTCCCTTTTCTTTCATGATATCTCTATTATAACAACGTTATGTCATAAAAAAAATGTGCACCTTGCACACTTTTTATTGAATCAAATGATAGATGAGTAATGCGTCTGAAAAGATACGAGGATCTAAACCGGTCATGTGGTGGAATTTTTCGATGCGCTGGATCAACGTGTTTCGATGAACATAGAGTTTCTTTGAAGCAATCACCATGTTAAGATTAGATGAAAGATAGGTTTCAAGTGTCTCAATCATGACCTGATCTTGGTAAAATTTGCGTAGAATGGAACGTTTCAGTTCCTCATCAAGATCGAGAAGATGATGTTTGATTAAGATACGATCATCCATATAGAAATATTTCGCAAAAGGAATGATTTGAAGTCTTTTTTTGATGAATTCAAGATGTTCATCGCGTTCCTTTTCGTGTTGAAAGACATAGGATTCATACAATCTGATATCGGTTAATGTATCGCTCATCACGTTGATAGCAACATCATGAAACGAGATATCGACCTGATAATTAAAATAGAGAACGGCTTGATGATGATTTTGAACATAAGTCGCATCAGGGATTAAATCACGAAAAAGATGGATGATATCATCATCCAATTTTTGTTTTTCTTTACTTTCAATCACGAGATAGCGTAACACGTCATCCCTCTTTTCACGCGTTATAAACGGAGGTATTCCCTTAGCTTTTGAATGCCTAGAAGATGAGCAAATCCATCTTCTACATCAATGACCATACCGATCACTTGACGGCTCGTATTGATAACTGCACCACCTAATGCGTATTCATCAGCTGGAATGTCTGTCACATAGATATCTGTTTCTTCATTTTTACTCATAAGAAATCCCATAATCATCGAGTTTCTTGATAACTGATAATTGGAGATCATCATGAGTGGCTCTTGATCCATAGGCTCATAGATGGAGACATCAATTTTTCGTATTTTAGAGATTGCGACATTCGTATCAAACTTGATTTTAGCAAGATTATACTCTTCAGAACGGTTCAAGACAAGTGCATCATAGGAACGATTAGCAAAATCAATAATTTCAACGGTAAGTGTCCAACTTTCATCACGAAGTTTAACGGTCTCAAGTGATGTGACAACACGTAATGAATTTTCATAGATAGCATAAACAAATCCCGTACCTTCACGAACATCACGTACCTGATTGAGTGTATCTCGTGCAACAGCTTTAACAACGACAGTTCCTGGAATCGTGAAGTTTGAAACTTGATTAATAAAATAATCAAAATTGTCTTGATCGAGAATGTCATTTTCTAGATATTGATCATATTGCTTGATGAGCATTCTTCTTGGATCATTTTGATTACCACATGCACTCAGTAGGGTAAGCGAAACGAGGATCACGAAGATGAGTAGAATTTTTTTCATGATCTCACCTCCATGAAGGGCATATGATTTTCTGTCAAGAACTCTTTGACCTTATCGATAGGTATTAAAAATGCATAATCTGCGATGTTACTTCCACCGGTGAAATTACCCGCAAAAATGATACCCACTAGCTCAAAATTGTCATTGATTGCTGCACTTCCACTGGATCCAGATTTAACTGGTAAATCTGCAATCATGACATGAAAGTCTATATTGATGACGGTTGATGGCACATCAATCGTGATGGGACCATAATCAAGTAGCATCCCTGTATTAATAGCATTCAGTTGACTTTCTGGGTATCCCATCGTCGTGATGTGCGTATTGATTTCCATGCGATGTTCAGCCAGAACAAAAACATTGAGTTCAACATAAGATTTTTTACGAACACGGAGTATGGCAAGATCAAAATCGTTGTTTCCAACGAGATAGGTAGCATTATAAATGTTATTTTGAAAGTCATAAACCGTATAGCTTGATCCTTCAATATCTGGGTCGTAGACCACATGATTGTTGGTTAATACGTAGTAATAGAGTACATCCTCATCAAAAACAAGTCCAGAACCCAGCGCGACAGACGTGAGATTAGACGAAGATTTTTTGACTTTGACAACCCCTTTAATCAGTTCGTTGGATACACGATTGAGAAACTGAATGCGTTCGAGATATGTCTCTTGATTTTCTTGAAGATGCTCATCATATGTGGCAAAAACGTCTTCATAACTCATCGCCCATGTACAAGACGAGAGTATCAAAGATAGCATGATGAGAAGCACGATAAAGCCTTTTTTCATGTTATCACCTTAGAGATATTCTACTCTATTTTAGCTAAATAAAAAAGATATTTGCCAAGTTTTGCAAATATCTTATTCGTTTTAGGATAATGATTATCCAATCGAACCTTCCATTTCAAGCTTAATGAGCTGGTTGAGTTCGATGGCATATTCCATGGGTAATTCCTTAGCAAATGGTTCAATGAAGCCCATCACAATCATTTCGGTTGCTTCTGCTTCGGTTAAACCACGGCTCATTAAATAGAAGAGTTGTTCTTCTGAAATTTTAGAGACGGTTGCTTCATGTTCAAGGAAGACATCGGAATTACGTACTACGTTTGTTGGAATCGTATCTGAATATGAATAATCATCTAAAATGATCGTATCACATTCAACATGGGCTTTAGCTCCTTTGGCGTTCTTACCAAAATCGACTTTCCCGCGATAATTGACTGATCCTCCACCACGTGAGATGGATTTAGAAATGATGGTTGATGTTGTATTTGGAGCAACATGAATCATTTTTGCGCCAGCATCCTGTATTTGTCCTTTACCAGCAAAAGCGATGGATATCGTCGTTCCTTTTGCACGTTCACCGAGCAAAATGCATGATGGATATTTCATGTTAACATTAGATCCAATATTTCCATCGATCCATTCCATGTGTCCATTTTCATAGACAAATGCGCGTTTAGTGACAAGGTTAATGACATTGGTTGACCAGTTTTGAATGGTAGTATAACGGCATGTTGCATCTTTCATGACAACGATCTCAACGATGGCTGCATGCAAGGAATCTTTTGAATAAACGGGTGCTGTGCAACCTTCGACATAGTTAACGTATGCACCTTCATCGACGATAATGAGTGTTCTTTCAAACTGACCCATTTGATCAGAATTGATTCTAAAATAAGACTGTAAAGGTTTCGTTACACGTACACCTTTTGGTACATAAATAAACGAACCACCACTCCAAACAGCACTGTTTAGTGCAGCATATTTGTTATCGCTAAATGGAATAATTGTGCCAAAAAATTTTTTAACAAGATCAGGATGTTCACGCAGTGCTGTATCCGTATCGACATAGATAACACCGAGATCTTCAAGTTCTTTTTGTGTATTGTGATAAACGACTTCACTTTCAAATTGCGTGGAGACACCTGCTAAGAAATTACGTTCAGCTTCAGGAATACCCAATTTTTCAAATGTATCTTTAATTTCGCTAGGCACTTCATCCCAGCTTGTTTCTGCTTTTTCACTGGCCTTGATGAAATATGTAAACTCATCAAAGTTGATAAATGAAAGGTCTGGACCCCATGAGGGATTTTTGAGTTCCGTAAACTTTTTATAGCTCTTTAAACGAAATTCAAGCATCCAATCGGGTTCACCTTTTTGTTTGCTAATCGTACGAATGATGTCTTCATTAAGCCCTTTACCTGTGGTAAATACAGATTTTGATTGTGTATGCCAACCGTATTGGTACTCACCAACGATTTCATCGATCTTCTTTTTATTATCATCCATGAGATGGTTCCTCCTTAAGGGTAAGTATAGCTTGCTCTGCGGCTTTCCATGCAAGGGTTGCACATTTGACGCGAGCTGGAAACTGTGATACACCTTGATAAGCCATTGCATCACCGGTTAAAATGTCATGATTGAAAGGATAACCTTTAATCAATTCATAAAATTCTTTTAAAATCTGTAATGCTTCATCGACTGTCTTATTCATGAGCGTGACACTCATAACACTTGCACTTGAACAACAAATAGAACATCCCGTTCCTTTTTGTTTGATGTCAGTAATCATGCCGTTTTCTACTTTAAGTTGAACGGTCATTTCATCGCCACAGCTCGGATTATTGAGATGGACAGTCATGTATGTATTATCAGCAACAAATCCTCGGTTTTGTGGATTCTTGTAGTGATCCATGATCACTTGGCGATACAGTTGTTCAAGGTTCATATTTAACTCCTAAAAAGATTGAAAGAATGCTTGCGCAGCACGAAGAGCTTCAGCTAAATGTTTAGCATCTTCTTTCGTATTATAGATGTGAATCGAAGCACGAAGTGTCGATACGACACCTAAGAATTGACTGACGAGTTGGGCACAATGATGTCCAGCCCGAACACTGATGTGATATTGATCCAAAAATGTTGCAACATCATGCGGGTGAATGCCTTCTAAATTAAAGGCGATCACAGGGTTGTCAGCGGTTGGATTATAGATCGTTAAACCTTCGATGCTTTGAAGAAGTGAAAGTGCATACTGATGAATCTCATGCGTATGTTGATGAATCACATCAAATCCGATTGATTCAATGTATTGAATAGCTTTGGCTAGACCAATGGCGCCACTGATCACAGGAGTTCCTGCTTCTAAACGCATAGGAGCTTCTTTCCATGTTGCTGATTCTTTGGTGACTTGATCAACCATTTCTCCCCCATATTCGAAAGGTTCAAGGCGATCAAGTAGTTTCTTTTTCCCATAGAGAACTCCAACGCCTGATGGTCCAAACATTTTATGGCCTGAAAATGCGAGGTAGTCGACATCAAGTTGTTTGACATGAAGTGCCATATGGGGTGCTGATTGCGCAGCATCTAAAACGACATGTGCTCCTTTTTCATGAGCTAAACGTATGATGTCTTCAATCGGTGTTAAGTAACCCATCACATTGGATACATGAGTCAATGCAACCATCTTTGTGTGATCACTCAAAGCCTTTTTGAATGCTTCAACGGTGATTCGACCTTCTTCAGTCAATGTGATATAAACAAGTTTTGCCCCTGTCTTTTTGGCAACTTGTTGCCACGGTAAGAGTGATGAATGATGCTCAAGTTCACTTGTGATAATTTCATCACCTGGTTGAAGGATATCTAAATAAGCGTGAGCAACCATGTTGAGTG
The DNA here is from genome assembly GCA_937983315.1 of uncultured Acholeplasmataceae bacterium. Lineage (GTDB taxonomy): Bacteria > Bacillota_I > Bacilli_A > Acholeplasmatales > Acholeplasmataceae > Peloplasma. Next base: position 13,034 of record CALKAH010000318.1, read on the forward strand.
CAGATGTTGCTCCACGTGTAAATACAATTTCTTCATCATCTGCATGAATCCATTTGGCAACCGTCGTCCGGGCTTCTTCAAACATCTTTGTCGATTCATATGCAAGCGCATAAGCACCACGATGGACATTAACGCCAAGCGTGTTATAGTAAAGATCTACCTGTTCAATGACAGGTCGAACTTTAAGTGCTGATGCTGCTGAGTCGAAGTAGATGAGATTAGGTTGTTGGTTAAAGACGGGAAAATCTTTACGAATGGATTCAATAGGGTTCATATACGTGAGTTCACCAAATGGATAAATCGTTCTTTTAAAGGTTCATCATCAATCTCATCGATGATTGGTTTTAAGAATCCATTGATGATGAGTTTTTCAGATTCGCGTTGATTTAAGCCGCGACTCATTAAATAATAAAGCTGATCTTCTTCTATCTTACCAATTGTTGCTCCATGACCTGCTTTGACATCAAATTCATCGATGAGTAAGATCGGATTCACTTCAACAATGGCTTGATCGGATGTGATAATACCTTTAAGTGTTTGAAAGGCATTCGCGTGTTTCATACCTTTTTCAATCTTTTCAACACCATTAAGGACAATTTTTCCCTTTTTATTAGCAATACCAATATTGGTCATATTGCCGATCGTGTTTGGTGCTTGATGGATGATGAGCACATCGATGTTTTGTTTATTTTCATCTGAGGATACAGCAACAGCACGCATGTTAACTTCAGCACCTTGGCCTTGTAATTCAACATGCATTTTCGCATCGATGATATCAGAGACAAATCCACCAATTAAATCGAGTTTTGCATCGCGTGCTGCAGTAAAGTAATGTTCAACAAGAGCTTTCTTACTTGATAATTCACTGACGAGTAGATATTTGACATGTGTATTCTTTTTTGCTGTGAGGTTTAACTTATATTGATGAGGTGTTAACTCTTCACTCGCAAGCTCTAAAATAATCTTGATCGAGGTATTTTCAGATACAACAATATCAAGTGATTCATTATTATCATCTTGAATGGTAATTTTGATGGGATCTTCGAAATGGATGTGAGGTGGAATAATCAATTGTTGATTTTCAAAACGAAAGTCCTTCGGAAGTTTTGTTTGGACTTTATGATCTTGAATGATGATATCTTTCATTATTCTTCGCCTTCTGAAAATTCAATACCTAATTCTTCTCTGATCCATTCATAACCATTTTTATCAATTTTTTGAATCAATTCTGAACCACCACTTAACACGATCTTACCATCAATCATGATGTGAACATTGGTCGGTTTAATGTAGTCTAAGATACGTTGATAGTGTGTAATTAAGATGCATCCAAATTGATCATTGACAAGTTCGCTAACATTGGATCCAACAATCTTTAACGCATCAACATCAAGACCTGAGTCGATTTCATCTAAGATCGCAAATTTAGGTCTTAAAACCTTCAGCTGTAAGATTTCATTGCGTTTTCTTTCACCACCGGAGAATCCTTCATTGAGGTAGCGATGTGCTAAATCAGGACGCATTTTCAATTCTTCAACTGTCTTTTCATACTTGATTGCAAATTGGAAAAGACCTACGTCTTTACCTGAAGTTGCTTTCAGTGCTTGACGCATAAAATCTGAATTGGTGACACCTGGAACTTCAGCGGGGTATTGCATTGCTAGAAATAAGCCTGCACGTGCACGTTCATCCACTTCCATCTCGAGGATGTTTTGTCCATCAAGATAAGCTTCGCCTTCAGTCACTTCATATTTGGGATGGCCCATTAATGCAGAGGCAAGTGTTGACTTTCCTGTACCATTTGGACCCATAATTGCATGGACTTCACCGGAGTTAACCACAAGGTTAACACCTTTTAAGATTTCTTTACCCTCAATACCAACATGAAGGTTTTTAATTTCTAATTTTGCCATAATTTCCTCCTTGAATAAGCCATAACTATTATATAACAAACCCCTCTTAAATGCTATTTATATGCTAATTTAGAAAGTCTAAAATGAAGGAAACGTTTTCAATGTAAATTTATGTAAACTTTCATTGATTTTCATTTTTGTGGTGTTATAATGAAAGTGTATTGAGCGAGACCTTTTCATTCAATGCTTAATACATCGTATTTTTCTCCCAAAAAATACAGCGCAAACCTCGCTTTGAACGATTCACGGACTGCCATCCACGAGAATCGTTCATCAATGGTTAACTTGTTTGAGCTTCACAAGAGGCTCTTTTTTATACCCAAATATGCGTGATTTGCTATACGTATTCATGTGTTTTATGGTATTCTATTTTTAACGAGACATTCATACATAAAGAGGTGCTATTATGATTCAAACGACCAACCGAAGCCGGATGGTGACGATTGCCATCATCACGGGTATTATCCTTGTTTTTGATCTATTTACCATCATTACTAACATCTACGTTGCCCCGATTCTAGAAGGGTATGGTTTACCTGATATCCTCATCTATTTAAAAACGACCATCTTCTTATTGCTTTTTATCTTGGTGATGGTTTGGCTCAAACAGCGTGAACCGAAACTCACCAAAACGACATTCAAGTTACTCATGGTTGTTGGATTGCTGATGATTGCAGCCTATTTCCTCGCACTCTATTTATACAAGTATATGCTGATCTTAGATACTGCAGATATCATTAAACGCCGCATTTTGCTTGGTAACCCTGATTTATATCTCGATTTTTCTGGATTAAACTATCGTACACTCATGAACGTACTCACCATCTTTGGTGGATTTAACTCAGAACTGATCTTATTTGCTGAAACCATGGCTTTCCTGATGTGTGTCTATTCCGTTGATAAAATGATTGAAATGGAAGAAAAAAAGCATGTCTATGATTCCTTCATGTTTGATGTCGCATTATTCCCGATCATCTTCATTTGGGTCATTCTTGCTTTCCTATCCATTAATATTTTGAGTTCACGTTTTGATCTTCTTGGATCACTTGAAATCGGTTTAGCGGTTGCTGGTTTTACAGCAGTTGCTGCAGCAGTTATCCCTTCCTTTAAGATCTATCGAAACCGCGATAATGAGTGCACACAGTCATTTTTCATCAGTACATACCGCTTAATTCTCATTGTTTCCATCTTCTCCATGATATTATATCTCATCTTGTTTGGTCTCAATGTGTCCTTTATTTCACTTGGGCGTGGAACAGATCGGAAGAGCGTCGTGTAGGGAAAGAGTGTAGATCTCGGTGG
>CALKAH010000319.1 GCA_937983315.1 uncultured Acholeplasmataceae bacterium
GATCAAGCAAGTGGGTTATGATGTCGATGTTTTAGAGATGAATGAAGCATAAAAAAATGAGATGATGGTCCGAAGACGATCATCTCTTATTTTTATATTTTATTTAATGATTAAACTCTTTCCTGTCATGTCCTTAGGCTGTTTGACACCAAGAAGATCAAGCATCGTAGGTGCAACATCACAAAGTGATCCCGTATTGACCTTGATACCCTTTTGCGTGATAATGACTGGAACTAAATTCGTCGTATGTGCTGTATGTGGTTGACCGAATTCATCTCTCATCTTTTCTGCATTACCATGGTCTGCCAAGACGATGGCGATTCCACCGATAGAAAGAATAGCTTCAACGACATCTTTCGTGCATGCATCAACGGTTTCAACCGCTTTGGTGGTTGCTTCAATTGATCCAGTATGTCCAACCATATCAGGGTTCGCAAAATTCAAAATCATCGTATCAAATTGTTTGCTCTTAATCGCTTCAACGGCTTTATCACGAACTTCATAAGCACTCATTTCAGGCTTTAAGTCATAGGTAGGAACCTTTGGTGATTCAACCAAAATACGTCTACTACCTTTGAGATCTTTTTCAGAACCTCCATCAAAGAAGAAGGTCACGTGTGCATATTTTTCTGTTTCGGCAATGCGAAGTTGTTTCAAATTCGCATTCGCGATCACTTCACCATAGAGATTATCTAACGTTTGAAGTTCATAGGCAAGTGGACCCTTCACGGATTCATTATAGTGCATCATAGAAACAAAGAAGATGTCTTTTACTGTGTGAGATAAATCAAATTGTGCTTTACCTGGTGTAGTATAGAGTTTGGTTGCTTCAGGATTTGAAAAAGCAGTAGCAATACGAATCGCACGGTCTGGTCTAAAGTTTGCAAATATGATCGCATCATGATCACCGATTAAACCATTCTTGTCACTAACAAATGGAATAATAAACTCATCAGTCACACCTGCATCATATGATTTTTGAATACCCACAAGTGCATCCTCTAAAACACCTGTTCCACGTGTCATATTATCATATGCTTTTTGAATGCGATCCCAGTTGTTATCACGGTCCATGGCATAATAACGACCTGATACAGTCGCAACCTTCATACCGTGATCAATTAAAGTTTTTAAATAACCTAAACCAGAGACTTGAGGTGTATCACGTCCATCCATGAATGCATGAAGGTAAGGAGTGATGCCTTGTGAAACGGCTAAAACATGAAGAGCTTGAATGTGTGTGGGGTATGAGTGAACACCACCATCGGAGACAAGACCAAAAATATGCAGTTTTGAATGATGTTTTTTTGCATGAGCAATGGCACTTAAAAAAGCTTTATTCTTGAAGAATGATCCATCTTTAATCGCAACATTAATACGTGTTAATGATTGATAAACAATACGTCCAGCACCTAAATTCAAATGACCCACTTCACTGTTTCCCATTTGACCGTCGGGAAGTCCAACAAATTCACCCGATGCCTGTAAAACATTGTTGGGGTATTCTTTGAATAAGTGATCAATAAAAGGTTTTTTCGCCAATGAAACTGAGTTTGAAGGGCTTGCGGGGGCGAGGCCGTATCCATCCATAATGATTAATCCAACAAATGGTTTGTTCATAATATACTCCTTATCGTTTATTCCACACTTATTATACTTGAAAATAGATATTAAGATGAAATCGATGCAAAAAAAACGTTTTCAAGTCGAACTTAAAAAGAGATATCTTGCAGTCAATTAAAATTGTGATAAAATGAAGGTGTAAATTTAAAACTTCGGGGCACCGTGTAATTCGGGACCGGCGGTATAGTCCGCGAGCCTTCGGGCAGACCTTGTGTAACTCAAGGACCGACAGTAGAGTCTGGATGGAAGAAGTGAGTCATTTTTTGACGCTCTTTTGTCACCGAAGTTATTCGGTGTTTTTTATTTCACAAAGGAGGAATAAACATATGTTTGATTTTATTAAAGACAATCAGGAAACGTTTAAAATCGTTCTTATTGTCATATTTTCAATCTCTTTAGTTATCCTTTCGATCCTTGCTCTAAAGTATGAAAGCAGATCAAAGGGTAATGGTGAGAAGATTAAGAAGATGGTGACGCTTTCTATTCTAGCAGCGATCTCTGTCGTGCTCTATTTGTTCATCAAGTTACCAATGAATGTTCTCCTGCCTTTTATCCCAGGATTTTTGGACATTCAATTTTCAAACCTACCAGTTTATATTGGTGGATTCATGTTTGGGCCTATCAGTGGAACACTCATTACGATTATTCGATTATTGGTTAAATTACCCCAATCAACAACAGCGGGTGTGGGTGAACTTGCTGACTTTATCATCGGTTTTGCAACCGTCCTCGTGTCATCGATGATTTATCATCATCATAAAACCAAAAAGGGTGCGATTTTGGCTCTCTCATCCATCGTTGGTACATGGACTTTGACGGCAATCATTATCAACTGGTCATTCATTCTTGCTTTCTATATGCATCTGTATGGCTTTGATGCCATCTTTGGTATGTTGACAACCATCCCGGGTATCACTGCCGATAACTATATGGCTTATTACATTCTGTTTGCTGTGATTCCATTCAACGTGATTTTATCTGTTCTTGTCAGCTTGATTACATTTGTGATTTATAAACGTTTATCAGTCATCTACTATGGGATTCATCTTTCGAAAAAATAATCAATCATGATATAATGACCCTGGAGGTTTTAACATGTCCTTTAAACAAGCATGGAAACAGCCACTCCATCGGGAAGACGTAATGCCCGTTCTTCGATCGGGCATTTTTATGTCGATATCAGGTGGTCTTATTGTGGGTATGCTCGATATGGTTTTTATCAATTATCTTCAGTTTACACTCACATGGTTGTTCCTTTTAATCACCTCACACCTCATCGCAAAACGGATTGCATCGTCGTATCGTGATTATCATATTTTATATTCCATGATCAGTATTTTCTTCTTTATCTTTGCGTATTATATCATGAGTGTCACCCTGAATGTAGGTCTTCTTTTTGTGAACCGAATCCCTGTTATGCCTTATCTGGGAGCCTTACTTAACCCATGGGCATACTTCATGTTTTTAAATCCGTTGGATCCTTTCTTTTTTACAGTCGATAACATTTTACAAATCGTCTTCTTCATCATCGGTATCGTTTATGCCTATCGATTCAGTAAGTAAACGTTTTTATTGTAAACTTGTTTCAAATTAAGGTCAAATTGTGTATAATTAATATGGTCAAAGAACAGGCAAAAAATGAATAAAGGAGTGAAATTATGCCATTTATTAGCGATATTTACGCACGCGAAGTGCTCGACTCTCGTGGTAATCCAACCATCGAAGTTGAAGTTTACACCGACTCAGGTGCTTTCGGTCGTGCCATTGTTCCATCAGGAGCATCAACAGGTGAGCATGAAGCCGTTGAATTAAGAGATGGAGACAAGAAGCGTTACTTAGGAAAAGGTGTTTTAAATGCAGTACACAATGTCAATGAAGTGATTGCACCAGAACTGATCGGTTTTGATGTTACCAATCAGGTTGCGATTGACAAACTCATGATTGAACTTGATGGCACAAAGAACAAGTCCAAACTTGGTGCGAACGCGATTTTAGGTGTTTCCATGGCATGCGCAAGAGCCGCAGCGGATTTCTTAGGTGTTGAACTTTATCAATACTTAGGTGGCTTTAACACCAAACAATTGCCCGTTCCCATGATGAACATCATCAATGGTGGTTCTCATGCGGATAACAACGTGGATTTCCAAGAATTTATGATTCTTCCCGTTGGTGCGAAGTCCTTTAAGGAAGCTATTCGTATGGGTGCAGAAGTTTTCCACAATTTAAAGAGCGTCTTGAAGAAGAAGGGCTACAACACTGGTGTTGGTGATGAAGGTGGATTTGCACCCAACTTAGGATCCAATGAAGAAGCACTTCAAGTCATTATGGAAGCAATCGAAAAAGCAGGTTATGTCGCGGGTAAAGATATTTTCTTAGGTATGGACGTTGCATCTTCTGAATTTTATAACAAAGAAACGAAGAAGTATGTCTTAGATGGTGAAGGTGGAAAAGAATTCACATCGAAAGAACTCGCTCATTTCTATGAAGGATTAATTAAGAAATATCCTATCATTTCCATCGAAGATGGTCTTGATGAAAATGACTGGGAAGGTTGGGTCTATCTCTCTAAACTTCTTGGTAGCAAGATTCAACTTGTCGGTGACGACTTATTCGTCACAAACACTGAAAAATTAGCATTTGGTATCGAAAAAGGTGTTGCGAACTCCATTCTCATTAAAGTCAATCAAATTGGTACATTAACAGAAACCTTTGATGCGATTGAAATGGCTAAGCGTGCAGGTTACACGGCAGTTGTTTCACACAGATCGGGTGAAACAGAAGATACAACGATTGCAGATATCGCTGTTGCAACCAATGCAGGTCAAATCAAGACAGGTTCTGCATCAAGAACTGATCGTATTGCGAAGTATAACCAATTACTCCGTATTGAAGATCAACTTGGCGCTACCGCACAATATCTTGGTTTAAAATCATTTTATAACTTAAAGAAATAGAACATGAAAAGGTCTGCTAGCCAGACCTTTTTGATATCTAAAGATTAGCGTGTTAAAATAGAGGTGAGGTGCATGATGAACATAACACTTCGTAATACACTACGAAACCTTTCTTCACATTTTAAAACGCTTTTTTACTTTGAATTACTTTATCGAGCATTTGGAGTGCTTGTGATTTTTCCTGTTTTACAATATTTGTTCTATCAAAGCATACGCATATCAGGATTTCCGTATATTACAAATGATATGTTGTTTG
>CALKAH010000320.1 GCA_937983315.1 uncultured Acholeplasmataceae bacterium
ATGCTTACCGTTTTGGAGCTTATCTTTGGATCATCTCTGCATTCTTTATTTTAATTATTCCAGCTGATGTGACACCTGTTGCTGTTTATGCCTTAGGTGCGATCATGGGTTTTGGTATATCTGGTCCAGGTCTCGTGCCACATACGATGTATGGAGACGTTGTCGATGCAGGTCAACTCATGTTTCATGATCGTCTCGATGGTCAAATGAGTGGGTTTACGAACTTCATTAATAAAGTTGCTCAAGCCATAGGGTTAGCAATTGTGATGTTTTTGATTGGATTAGCTGGATTTCAAGAACAACAACCTGGTGGGCCAACGATTAATAGTCAACCCGATTCTGCAACACTCATGATCCGTCTTATCATGACGATTGCACCCCTCATTTTCATGGGGATTGGCATTTATATTTCTCATCGTTATAAAATTGATCAATCCAAACAAAAGCTCTTAACGCAAGCTATCCATGATCCATCGATTGATAAAGAAGCCCTACTCAATAGTCTGTCATGAAAAGACCTAACCTCATTCTTTATTTGACCTTGGGTTTTCTGCTAAAGGTTTTTGCATGGATGAAAGGTCAACGCATCACAAAACAAGTAAAGATTCATGGACCAGCGATTACATTATCAAACCATACATCATTTTATGACTTTGTCTATACGCATGCTGCACTCTATCCACACCGTGTCAGTTATTTAGCTGCCAGTAAGATGTTCTTCGAAAAAGGAACAGGCTTTTTCTTACGTCTTGCACGCGCCATTCCCAAAAGCTTAATGCAAGCAGATCCTGTAGCCACCTTATCAGCGTTTCGGATTTTAAAAAAGAAAGGAATTGTGTCCGTTTTTCCTGAAGGTCAAATATCACCATCAGGAAAAACCATTTATATTGCATACTCGATCGCAAAGTTTATTCAACGTGCTTCTGTTGATGTCTATATCGTGCGGCATTTTGGACCTGGTCTTGTGAATCCACCATGGTCAAAAAAGACCTTTAGAGGTCCCATTGAGACTGAAAAATATCTATTAGCAACCAAAGAAGTGATTCATTCGATGCGTCTTGATGATATCTATCGCATGGTGTGTGATCATCTTGATATCTCACAAGGATCATTTGCTTTGATTAAAAACTATACATACCACATACAACCTGTTCATAACTTAGAAAATGTCATTTATCAATGTCCAACATGTCTTCATGAAGGGCTTACTGTCAACCATCATCAATTGATCTGTCCATCATGTGGGCATTCATTAACATACGATCAACATGGTTGTTTGAACAAAGAGCCGGTTGATATCCATTTTGCAAGACAAGCTAAGCGTGTAGAACACTTGATTGATAAGCATGAAAACATAACATTTGTCGCATCAACAAGACTTCAATCGTTTCGTCATCAAAAACTTGTCGATGTGGGTCATGGAACGATTTCATTATCTCGAACAGGATACACCTATGAAGGAACTGTTGACGAAAAAGAGACAACACTCAACTTTGGTATCTTATCAACGCCTACGCTTCCCTCAGATATTGGAAGAAATATCCAAATTTATGAAGGTTATCAAATTTACCAATTTGAAATGGATGTAGCTTGGAAACCCACACAATTTGTTCACGCAGGTGAGTATCTGTATCAATGCATGGCTCAAGTAGAGAAAAAAGAATTAAAATAAAAACAAACAACGTTGAAAGACATGATGATTTTCATGAAGGGAGAAGGTCTAGGCGACCGATTAAACCATGAACGATAAACATCAGCTGTTAGCCATCAGTAAAAAAGCTTTTATCAATGTACTCTTGATTCTTGTTGGATTAATCGTATGTGCTGGGATAATCACCCTCATCATCCCTGCAGGTGCTTTTGATCGGGATGTGAGTGGTCAAATCATTGATGGAACCTATCATGTGATCGATGATGTGAATTATCCCATATGGCGATGGATCGTTGCTCCATTCGAAGTATTGGTCAGTTCAGATGCGATTTCAGTCATCATGATTGGACTGTTTCTTCTCATTTTAGGAGGAACATTTACCTTGATGGATGAAACAGGCGGCATTCGTGTGATGATCAAACATCTCATCGAACGCTTTAAAGACCACAAGTATACCCTACTTCGTCTTGTTATCCTCGTTTTTATGATATTTGGAGCTTTCTTTGGCATTTTTGAAGAATCGATAGCCTTAATGCCAGTTCTTATTTTATTATCGTTATCGCTTGGATGGGATACACTCACAGGTATGGCGATGAGTTTACTTGCTGCAGGTTTTGGATTTGCAACAGCGATTACCAATCCCTTTTCTATTGGAATTGCTTCTAATCTTGCAGGAACAGAAATTTTATCAGGTGCACTCTATCGACTTTTAATCTTTACGATCATGTATGTAATTTTGCAATGGATAGTCACACGTCATGCTAAAAAAATCGAAGATCATCCTGAACTTTCACCAACCTATGATATTGATCAAGGGAAAGTGAAGCATTTTGATCTCCATCAAGCGATGCCTTTCCAACATGAACATCTCACGTATCGCACATACGTTATATTATTTATCGTTCTATTTATTGGTATTATCTCGGTTGGATTACTTGAACTATTCTTTGACATCTCGATCCCTGCAATTCCTGTTATGGCCGCTATCTTTTTATGTGGAGGTCTTTTTGCTGGATGGGTGGTTTCTAAGAAATGGAGTTATACATTAAAGACATTTGGTCGAGGTATGTTGGGAGTTGCTCCTGCATTCATCTTAATTATATTAGCCGTTTCAGTGAAACATGTCATCGTCTCTGCACAAGTCATGGATACACTACTCTATCATCTATCAACGATGTTGAACAATCAAGGACCTATAACAGCGATCCTCATGATTTATCTTCTCGTGCTCATCATTCAGTTTTTTATTGGTTCAGCATCGGCAAAAGCTTTCTTGCTGATGCCACTCCTTATTCCTTTAGTTGATTTGTTATTGATGTCAAGAGAACTTGCTATTTTGGCCTTCATTTTTGGTGATGGATATACCAATGTAATCTTCCCAACGAACGGAGTCTTACTCATCGGTTTATCGATTGCAGGCGTTTCCTACACCAAGTGGTTTAGATATACCTATAAACTTCAACTCATCACATTGGTGATGACGATAATCTTCCTGATCATTGCGGTATGGATTGGATATTAAAAAGGGGATTTTAGTCCCCTTTAACATTGATCAAGCAGATTGAGATAGAAATAGAGTCCATGAATCACGTTGTCTTTGGTGACATCTTCATCGAAACCGTGAATCTTTTTTAAATCCTCTGATGTTACATCCATCGGTGAGAATTTATAAACATGATCACAAATCTCATGATAACGTCTTGAGTCTGAAGTCGCAATCATCAGATAGGGTGATGTGATAACATCAGGCCATGTTTGATGAATCGATTTTTCAATCATATGGTATCGTTCATCAACAATTGAAATCGTAGAAGCTTCTGAAATCTCATGGGTGATGATCTCAACACGTTCATCACCAATGATTTTTTTAATGCGAGAAATGATGTGTGATGATGTATCTCCTGGCATCAACCGATAATTAATACCGAGTGTCGCTTCTGAGGGTAATACATTGATCGCATCCGACCCCTTCATCATCGTAAAAGCTTGTGTGGTTTGGAAAAGAGATAAGAGTTCACCACCTGTGAGTTTAGCCATCCATTTGACAA
>CALKAH010000321.1 GCA_937983315.1 uncultured Acholeplasmataceae bacterium
CCACCGAGATCTACACTCTTTCCCTACACGACGCTCTTCCGATCTTTAAGTAATACCGGTCTAAGGTCAAGTTTTGTTCTTTCACATCGACATCAAAGTTAAGCATGTTGTATTTATCGAGATATAACCAAAGGTTGTAACAGTTGTTATAATCGACGTTTTTCAAGATAATCGATGTCTTCATGATTGGAGGAATAATCGGTTTTGCCTGTTTTAATCCTTCCATGAAGGGTGAAACGCGAATACCATTAACTTTCTTAAGCAGTTGTTGAATCTGATTGAGTAGTGCATGATTAGCTTTGGCAAGCTTATCATCATCAATTGTATCTTTTATTTTTAAATCGATTTCAAGCGAGATATTCGATTCTCGCATATCGAAATTTGATTTCAAATTGAAGAATTTACTGTTATAGGTTTCGACATTTGATTTGACAAGATCGTAGCGACGATTGACAAAGTCAAAGAGTCGATCAACCAAGGTTTTTATAAATCTGTTTTCATAGATCGCATATTCGATTTCGGCTTGTGTGGTTAAGATTTGTTTGGGAATGACATCACCGTTTCGAACTTCTTTGATCAGCTGCGTATTTTGAGCAAGATGTCTGATTGAATCACTGTTTACTTTTTTTGCCTTTTCAATCTGGACGACTTCTTGCAAATATTTAAGGCCAGATTTAGGATCTTTTGTGATTTTATCTAAACTTGGAAAATACGACTCAATGGTTTCAATCCAGTCTTCATGAAACACTTTGGACTCTTGAATACTCTTCTGATAAATTTCATTATCACCCGAGAGTAAGGCCTGATAAAAGTGATTTGGAAATTCTTCTTCACGTTCCAACTCGTAAAAGACTTGATTGAGTTCTTCATGAAATTTCCGTAAATCACTAACCTTTTTCATAGAATCTCCTCTAAAGGACTAGAATTGTTTCTTAATCGTTGTCAAGAAGGCTTGACATTCTTGGAAACCATTTTTACCAAACAGACGATCGAGAAGAACTGAAAGTTCGTTAATTTCTTCTTGGAGGAAGGGCAAATTCAAACTTTCAAATTTTCTGAAAATTTTGCGTGCGACCATGTAATCAAGAGCTTCATTTTCAGAATTACCACATGCGACATAGACAGGAACGAATGCTCTGATCTGTTTCATGATACGGTTACCGAAAGTGACCTTGAACGCCTTGGTAATATAGGCATCCAACTTCTCAAGGTTTTCAATCGCTTTAATCGAAAGCGGATAATCTTTATTCGCTTGTCGAAATAAATCCTGTAGATAGTCACTGCTCATCGTGACACCTGACGTATCAGGAGCATCAATATAAGCAGCTTTGGTGTTGATGATGATCGGTGTTGCACGGTCATAGACTTTATCTGTGATCGTAAACGTTGAGTCATCTTTATTGGCGGTTCCTACAAACCACACATTTTGTGGAAGTAAGATCTTTCCATTTTGTAAATGCTTGGGATCACTTGGTTGTGTATCTGGTGTGATATCAATCAGCCAAGCATCAGGGTCAGGCATTTCAAGAAGTGAAAGCAGTTCTGCGAAATAATATTCAACGCGGGCTAAGTTCATTTCATCGAGAACGATTAAGCAAACATCGTCGCGATAAGTTGTTTCATAAACTGCTCTTAGAAAATCTGTTTCGTTAAACTTTTTGGTGAATTCATTTAAGTATCCGATCATTTCAGCACGATCACGCCAGGAAGGTTGTACGGCGATAATTGCTGCATCGTTACCAAAGAATTTACCCATCGCATAGGGAAGTGATGTTTTACCGGTACCGGAGATCCCTTCCAAAATCATCGTCTTGGATGCTGCCATACCTGCAAAGAATGCAGAAATAATTTTTTTGTCATAGAAGAGTCCAAGTCTGGATGCTGCAAAGTTGATAAAACGTTTGACAAGTTCATTCATGTTGATCATGTCTTCATCCTTCATGTGAATGGAGGTGACCATACTTTCATACTCTTTATCGACTTGAATAAGTTTCGTGAATCGTGAAGGACCTAATTCAAGATCTTCAGGTTCTTGTTGCTCTTCACCAGGCTCACGATTCGACATATCACCAAGACCTCCGCCAAGAGCTGATACTTTCATGGCAAGAATCTTGTTTTTTTCATCGATAAGTTCAACCGTTTTCTGGTTTAGAAAGCTTATCTCTTCTAGTAATTCGTCTTTTTCTATCTCCGTGCGCGCGAATTTAAAATAACGTCTAAGGAGTTGATAAACTTTAAGCACAAGAAACGCAATAAATGCGATATTAACCATCAAAACGACAAAAGCCATCACCCAGTCGAGTAATGTGAAGTTCGGGCTTGCGCCGATGAAATTGCGGAAAAATTCAGCGACTCCATCAATGAATAGACCGGTAAAAGCTTCAAATATACGTTTGAAAAATTGACCGATGTTCGCAAAAAAATCCCTGATGAAGCCTATATAGTATCGCGCAAATTCGACCATATGAACTCCTTCAACAACCTAGGCTTTGTTCTTCGTCTCTTCTTGTTTCTTCATTTCTTCTAAGATTTGCTGTCTGATCCGTTCTTTTTCTTTTTCAATGTCAAAAGCTTGTTGTTGTGTTTCCGATTGAATCTTTTCTTTAAGTTTTTGATTATTGATCTGAATAATGTTACGAACGAGGAAAACAGCTTCTACAATTAAAATGAGTGCTACGGGAAGAATAACAAAGAGTGCAAATCCCGTAGGTGTTTGCAAATATTTCAGTGCACGACCTGCACCTTGAAGCTTGCCAGTATACACTGCAAGTGTTTCTGATAAATTGATGGGATCATCGGGAATAGCTCCTTCTTTGTCACCTTGCGTGACAAGGAATGTTTCACCATCAAGTGTAAAAATTTCAATGATTCTGTGGGTAATGAATCCTTGAACGTTAAGTCCTGGTATCTTCATGCTAAAGTAGGTTACAATGTCACCAACTTCAAGTTCTTCTCTTGACTGATCATCAAGTAAACGAACAAAGATGACATCGTTGACAGTAAATGAATCTTCCTGATCTCCGGTCATTGAGTCTGTTAAAACCGTGACAAATCCACGACCAAATAAATTTGCAATATCGTCTTTTTGTTTTAGCTTCATGTTGGCGAAACTAAAGAGAACGAGTAAGACAATCACTGCATAAAAGAATACATTTAAAACGACTTTTCCAATCTTAGCAACCTTTTTAGCCTGATCTTGATTCATGTAACCCTCACTTGAAAAATTCTAGTTCATCCATGAGGATGGGGAGGTGTACATTAAGTACACCTTCCCGGACTAGAATGCGTTACTTACATTATACTACGAGTTGCTTAATTAGACACCAAATCTAAGGGAAATTGAAATCATTCTACCTAGAAGAGCATTATATCCTTCAGCATCCCAACCTTCAAACCAAACGCGAACAACGACATAACCATAGTATTCAGCGTCTGCAGTTAAAACTTGACCAGAAGCCATGTCTAGTACGAGTTGATTAGCAGGTAATGATGTTAATGAGATCGGAAGAGCGTCGTGTAGGGAAAGAGTGTAGATCTCGGTG
>CALKAH010000322.1 GCA_937983315.1 uncultured Acholeplasmataceae bacterium
CCACATCTTTATGAACGAAATACCATCGCATACACAGGAACACACGATAATGAAACCAGTGCACAATGGTTTGAAAAGCTTCCAAAGGAAGATAAGGAATACTGCTTAAATTATATTAACCATACATGTGGTAACCCTGTGGATAGTTTGATTAAAGCAACCCTTGCATGTGTTGCTGATACAGCGATTATTCCCATGCAAGACTGGTTATCGTTAGGTGCTGAAGCACGCATGAACATCCCCTCAACAACAGGAACGAACTGGAAGTGGCGGATGCTTAAAGAAGAATTTGATGAAAACTTGATAAAAAAGATGAAATCGTTTACACTATTATATGGTAGAGGATATCAAGCAAAACGAGGATAGTTCTACTATCCTTTTTTTAATCGGAGGACGAAGATGATTAAAGGTGTGAATTTGGGTGGATGGTTTGTGTTGGAATCATGGATGAAACCAGAACTCTTTAAAGGTTTAAAAACAAAGGATGAAACAGGATTTGTCACGATGAATCCACAAGCAAAAAAAGACTTAGAGAAACACTGGTTTACCTTTATTACGAAAGAAGACTTCGTTTATTTAAAACAAATTGGTATCAACTCTGTTAGATTACCCATCGGTTGGTGGTTTGAGGGTGATGATCCCTATATCAATTCGACACCATACATTCATCAAGCGATGAAATGGGCATCTGAAGTTGGACTTGATGTCTTACTTGACCTTCATACAGCACCAGGTTGTCAAAACGGATTTGACAACGGAGGTATTGAAGGTGTCATGACATGGCATTTATTCCCAAGAAATATCGATTTGACCATTGATAAACTTGAACGTATCGTTTTATCATTTCGTGATTACCCATCCTTTATGGGGATTGAAGTTTTAAATGAACCCTTTACATCGATTGATATGAACATCATTCACGATTTCTATCTACGTGCCTATAACCGTATTCGTAAACATTCACAAAAACTGATCGTTTTCCATGATGCGTTCCGTCCACTTGATCCAAATTGGCGTCCCTTCTTTGAAAAACATCAAATGGAAAACATCGCCTTGGATCTTCATCTCTACCATTGTTTCGATCCAAAACTCATCACAGGTACATTTGAAAACCATCTTCATACCATCATGAATGAACGCATTCCGATGATTCAATCCTTATCGAAGTTTGTAAAAATCATCGTTGGTGAATGGTCACTAGGCATCAATTTTGAAAAGATGCAAAAAGATGCATCCTTTGATGAAAAACTATACACTAAATTGCTTGCAGATCTCCAACTCTATGCCTATTCACAAGGTTTTGGCTATTACTTCTGGAGTTATAAGATAGAGCGTGAATCGCATCGAAATTGGGATTTTAGACGACTCATTCAAGATGGCATCTTGCCTTCTCATTTCTAAAAAAAGAAGACCGAACTTCATGGGAAGCCGGTCTTTTTCTTAGAGTAAATTGATCCGTTTAAGAAATTGTTTTGTGCGATCTTCTTTGGGTGTTCCAAAGATGATTTCAGGTGTATTCGTTTCAACAATCTGCCCATCGGCCATAAAGACCACGCGATCAGAGACTTCTTTAGCAAATTGCATTTCATGCGTCACGATGACCATCGTCATGCCTTGTTCAGCCAAGCTTCTCATAACGGTTAGTACTTCGCCAACCATCTCGGGATCAAGAGCAGAAGTCGGTTCATCAAAAAGCATGACATCAGGTTCCATGGCTAACGCACGAGCGATCGCAACACGCTGTTTTTGACCACCTGATAATTGATTGGGATAACTATCAATCTTATCGGCTAATCCAACTTCAGTCAGTCTTTTCTTCGCGATTTCTTGAGCTTTCGCTTCATCTAAATGTTTAACTAAAGTGAGGGCAAGCATCACATTTTGAAGCACCGATAAATGAGGAAAAAGATTAAATGATTGGAAAACCATCCCCATTTTTTCCCTCAGTTGATTGATATTTTTATCATGAATGGATAGCACATGATTCTCAAAGGTAACGGATCCAGAAGAAGGAACTTCCATCAAATTTATACAACGAAGAAGTGTAGATTTTCCTGAACCTGAAGGTCCAATAATGGAAACTACTTCACCTTTATGAATCGTAAGATTGACACCGTTTAGAGCATGAACATGATTCTTAAAGGTCTTAACAAGGCCATCAACGGTTATGATGGGTTCACTTTGCGTCGGCATGGCGTAATCTCCTTTCGATGAAGTTCATCAGTTTTGATAGTGGATAAGTCAAGATCAAATAAAGGATTCCTGCAGTGATATAAAGCTCAGTAACAGCAGGAGAACTAGCTTTCAAAATACCCACTTGATACATCAATTCAGCAACACCTAAATACATGAAAATCGATGTTTCTTTAATGATGGTAACAAACTCATTTCCAAGTGCGGGAAAGATATTTTTAATGGCTTGAGGTAAGATGATATGTTGCATGGTTTGAGTTTGAGTCAATCCTAAAGAACGTGCCGCTTCGGTTTGCCCACGATCGACAGCTAAAATACCTCCACGGATAATTTCAGAGACATATGCAGAGCTGTTGATCACAAGAGCCACTAAACCAGGCACGAAACTGCCCATATCAATTCCACCAATTAAGAATAGGGGGATATTTAAAAGTTGATATATCAACAAGACTTGAACTAACATCGGTGTTCCACGAATAATTTCAACATATGCAGTTGCAGGAATGCTCAATGCTTTAATCGGTGATAGACGCATTAACGCAGGAACTAAAGCGAGAATACTTCCTAGGAAAACAGCAAGGATTGCTAAGACTAAGGTCATCCCTAGACCTTGCAAAAGAAGGCTGATGCTATAGGGGTTATTTAAGAACGAAAAATTGAGTAAAACCGTCATGCTGAATATAACTCCAACCATTCTGCAATTTTGCCTTGTTCAATGAGATCATCAATGACCGTATTGATGACTTGAAGAAGTTCACTATTACCCTTCTTAACACCTACAGCATTTCCTTGATAGGAATCGACACCTTCTAGGATAAGTTGAACAAAAGGTGCACCATCATTGATGCGTGTTTGTGCAACAGGACCTTCTGTATAAAGGGCATCGATTTGTTTGTTCGTTAAATTATTCATCAGTTCATTGATATCAGCAACCACTTTATGTGTCGCAAGAGGTGTGAAGAGCTCAGCAAATTCAACTTGAATGGAACCAGTTTGAGCACCGACACGTTTTCCAGCTTGATTGAGGCTATCGACATTGGGATAAAGATTGACATTATCCTGATGAATCAAGACGACCTGTGTCACACTTTCTTCGGTATAATAGGACTTTGAAAAGTCAATGATTTCAGCACGAGAAGGCGTAGGTGTCAAACCTGCAATAATAAAGTCCACTTTTCCACTTCTAACGTCTTCAATCAAGAAATCAAATCCTTTATGAATCACACGTAGATTCTTTTCAAGTGCATGAGCGATTGCCTTAGCAATCTCGATATCAACACCTTGAACTGTACTTTTTCCGTTTTCATCTTCAACAATCCATTCATAAGGTGCATAATCCGCTGAAGTTGCCATGGTCACAAACCCATCATAGGATTCATCTAAAATAAAATCAAACACATTGGATGAACTGGTGCATGCAGATAATCCTAAGATAAATCCCAAAACAAATAAACTTAACAATAATTTCTTCATGATCTCTCTCCTTAAATTTAAAAAAAGCCAAAGCAGGCTTTTTCGTTTCGTATACTCGGAGGAATGATCCTCTTCTTGGCGAATAGCTTAGCTTTTTTTGATGAGGTTATTGAGATCGGAAGAGCACACGTCTGAACTCCAGTCACCGAATACGATC
>CALKAH010000323.1 GCA_937983315.1 uncultured Acholeplasmataceae bacterium
TATGCGATCATGTTTTATTCTCGCGATGAAATCAGCGATACGTATACGATTAGTTTTGAGTCCAATGGTGGAACAACGTTTGACGATCTGACATTTGAGAAAGATAAACCATTTCCAATGTTATTAAAAACACCGACACGTGATGGATATCAGTTCATGGGATGGTTTATTGATGAAGCACTCACTCGCCCCTTAGGACCTTCTGTTCTCAATTTTTTACTACAACTTGATTTGAAGCTCTACGCAAAATGGGTGCCTTCAGATATGACCAAAGACATCACCTTTGAAACGAGTGGTGGGTCAGAGGTTTTACCCCAAACCTTTACAGTAGGTGATTCACTAAGACTCTATACACCTACAAAGACAGGATATCATTTTTTAGGATGGCACAAGGATTCAACCTTTAATCAACATATCACACATATCGATGATGTCAGTGAGACATTATACGCATTATGGGGCCGTTATGAGATGTCATCGATCGGTCAAACAGGTGATATTTATTATGTTCCAAAACAAGGTGGATATGATGAAGGTGTAGCCATTCAAGGCGGATTCCAAATCGGTCGCTATGAGGTGACCTATGACTTATGGCACGAAGTCCTTTTCTGGGCAAGTACCCATGGATATACATTTGGGAATCCCGGAAGACCGGGTAATGTGGGTAGTGTTGGTGCATATCCAACCGGTTATGAAAACCAACCTGTGACATCCATCTCATGGATGGATGCTGTTGTTTGGCTCAATGCGTTTTCAGAATACGAAGGTCTAGATCCCGTTTATTACTACTATAGTGATGTCTTAAGATCAGTCAATGCACAAGTTAACAACATCACCGTTACCAATAAAAATGGATATCGATTACCCACGATGATGGAATGGATGATGGCTGCACGATTAACAGAACTGACGGAATCTCGAGATTACGCAGAACTATTTGCAGGTCATTACTGGGTCGATGAGAACTATTTGGTCGGTCAAATTGAAAATTCAACACTTGCCCAAAATGATGTTGCATGGCATATCAACAACAGTGGAAGTGTGACACATGATGTTGGATTAAAAGCAGGTAACGCATGGGGACTTTATGATATGTCAGGTAATGTTAGCGAATGGGTTCAAGATTTTTATGCAGAAAATGGCATGTCAAAATCCGTGATGGGTGGACACTATGATCAAATGGTTAATCCATCGGTTCCTCTCCCCTTTGACATCACAACAAGCGTATCCTCCATCGGTTTTCGTATTGCACGTGGGCCAGTATCACCCTATCAGTATTTTTACGATCAAGAATAAATGAAAAGCACTTGCGTTCGATGTGAACACAAGTGCTATTTTTTATGGATATATGAATAGATGGCATCTGCAGCATTCATTCCATCATAAACGGCTTTTGCAATCTGCAGTTTTCCACCAATAACATCACCGGCAGCAAACAATCCCGGAATATTGGTCATATAGTTTTCGTCAACAACAAGATTATTCTTTTCGATGATCACACCAAGTTGTGATGCAAACTCAATCGAACTTGGAATACCTAATGCAACAAAGATACCATCAAGTTCAATCTTTCCGTTTTGTGTTTCAACGTGCGTCAACTTTTCAGTCCCACAAAACTTCAAAATTTTATCATGAACGATAGGAACATCAACTTCACCATGAAGGACGTGTCCATCGGTGAAAACCGTGATATCTTTCGTCATTTTTTTTAAGTATTCAAGTTCATGAAGCATGTAAGGTCCGCATCCAATAATACCGACTTTTTTTCTGCGATAGAAGAATCCATCACAGGTTGCACACATGCTAATACCTTTGCCACGAAACTTACTAAAGCCTTGACGGCTCATCGTTCGTCTCGTCTTTCCGGTCGCTAGCAATACCGTCTTCGTTTCATAGGTTTCTTTGGTTGTGATCACTTCAAAAGTATCACCTAGCATCTTCAATGAAATCACCGAATCGGTCATCACTTCAATGCCAAGATTGATCGCTTGCTTAACGCCATTACGAATGAGTTCTTTACCGAAAATGGGCTCAACGAGGCCATAAAAGTTTTCTACTTTATCATCATATCCTTCCAGTGCACCTAAATCTTTTCCGATGACTAAAGGATCAATGCCTTGTCGTTTTAAATAGATAGCTGCAGATATTCCGGCAGGTCCGTAACCAATAATGATGGCGTCTTTCATAAATCTAAAAGTTTCTTTAAGGTCTCTTTAGACTGAACGCCAATGGTTGATTGATGGACTTTTCCATTTTTGAAAACAATCAATGTTGGAATGCTCATAATGCCAAGTTCATCAGCAACTTGGTATTCTTCATCGACGTCAAGTTTACCAATTTTCGCAGCGGCTTGAACATCTTTCGCGAGATCTTCAAGAATAGGCGCGACACGTTGGCAAGGTCCGCACCAGGTTGCCCAAAATTCGACCAAAACGGGGACGTTGCTTTGGAGCACTTCAGTATCAAAATTGTCTGTTGTAAATGTATGTACCATGTTTTCCACCTCATATGTTAACATACCTATTATAAATAAAATGTGGTAAAAATACCATCCTTTTACATTCCTTTCATCTTTTGACAAAACCAACCATTTTCTACCTTCCATCTTTCGATGGATAAAATGGGTGATATTTTGTGTGCTTGCTTTCATAACTTTAGTTATCATGATATAATGTTAAGGTACGAAATGTAGGTGAACATGCATGATTCAAGTCCGCAACTTAAGCTTTTCATACAATCAAAACGATGAAGCACTGCGCAAGGTGAACCTATCGATTGAAAAGGGTTCTTGGGTCTCTATTTTAGGACATAATGGCTCAGGAAAATCGACACTTTCCAAATGTCTTGTTGGTTTACTCACCCCCACTCAGGGTGATATCGATATCGATGGATTACCATTAAATGAAAAAAACCTTCCGATGATTCGAAAGAAGATTGGGATTGTTTTTCAAAATCCAGATAATCAGTTCGTGGGTGTCACCGTTAAACATGACATCGCTTTTGGTCTAGAAAATCAATGTGTTCCACACGATGAAATGGTCGATAAGATCAATCATTATGCGAAACTTGTGGGGATGGAAGCTTTTTTAAATAAAGAACCCCATCAGTTATCAGGTGGTCAAAAACAAAGGGTTGCCATTGCAGGAGCACTCGCGATGGAACAAGATATCTTGATCCTTGATGAAGCAACCTCGATGTTAGATCCTGAAGGGACACAAGAAATCGTTGATCTGATTAAATATCTGAACAAATCGCTTGGAAAAACGATTATCACGATCACACATGATCTTTCGTTTGCTGCATTAAGCGATCGTTTAATCGTCTTAAAGGATGGAGAAGTGCTGATTGAGGGAACACCGAAAGATGTATTCCAAGAAGAAACAAAACTCAAATCATCACATCTCGAACTTCCTTTTGGATTGCAATTATATAATGATTTATCGAAGGATTCATCGATTAATCCTTCCCTTTTGGAGGCATTATGGGCATTCAATTCCAAGATGTAAGCTACGCCTACAAAGGTTTTAAAGTCAATTATGATGCGATTGGACATATCAGCTTTGATATCAAGGCTCAAGATGAGTTTATCGCTATTGTAGGACATACGGGATCAGGTAAATCCACACTCGTTCAACACATGAATGCACTCCTTTTACCCACAAAGGGTCGTGTGGTGATTTTTGATCATGTATTACCTCCTAAGAAAAATGAAAAGATCAATTACTTGCGTCAAAAAGTTGGTCTTGTCTTTCAGTTTCCTGAATATCAACTCTTTGAAGAAACGATTTTAAAAGATATAATGTTTGGTCCAAAAAACTTTAAGTCATCTGAACATGAAGCAATGGAAAAAGCAAAACGTGCCGCTCAAAAAGTGGGGATTGATGAAAGTCTATATGAACAATCACCTTTCCGTATTTCAGGGGGTCAAATGAGACGAGTCGCCGTTGCAGGTATTTTAGCGATGGAACCGGATATCCTCGTTTTAGATGAACCAACGCGTGGGCTTGATCCTCAAGGTCGTAAAGATTTGATGGCTATTTTCCAAGAGATTTACGAAAAAGAACATAAGACGATCATCATGATTACCCATGATATGGATTTAGTGGCACAATATGCGAAACGTGTTATGGTTTTAGATAATGGTACTTTGGTTTATGATGGTCCTAAAGAACGTCTTTTTGAACATCCCCGTTTTGAAGAATTTCATCTGGATATGCCCACCCCACTTAAGATTTTAAAGCATCTCGAAAAAGAGATTGGGTTACCCTATAAACCTCATTACGACTATCCTTCATTACTTCAGTATTTGAAGGAGGTGCACCATGAATAACATCACAATTGGTCAATATATTCCGGGTGACTCATGGCTACATCGCCTTGATCCACGGATTAAACTATTTGCGTTAGTCGCATTATTAGTGGGCACATTTATAATTCCTATCTCGACAGAGCTCTCTGCGATTATCCCGATGGGGGCAATCTTCATCGGCATGCTCATCTTGACCTCATCTTCAGGTATTCCTTTGAAGAAAGTGATCAATGGACTTCGTCCGATTGTGTTCCTCTTAACATTTACGTTTTTCATTCAATTATTTTTCATCAGTGGTGGCACACTGCTTGTCAGCTTTGATTTCCATCTTTCAGTGACAAGCATTCTCGCCATCATCTTACTGATCATCTTTTATAACTGGTCGAAGAAGTATGTTAAAACACGAATCCTGTATTTCTTGCTCATCACCTTCTTAGTTTTCTTCGTACAATATCTCTTACCTTATGTTAATCTCTATAGCTATCAACTCGATGTGTATGATGAAGGTTTAATGCGTGCTGGTTTTATCTTTGTCAGAATCACGAATGTCATCATCATGACATCACTTCTTACCTTTACAACCATGACCACTGACCTCAATTACGCCATTGAATCTTTATTAAAACCTTTAAAATGGATCAAAGTTCCTGTGGATGTGATTGCGATGATGCTATCACTCACACTGCGTTATATTCCAACACTTCTTGGTGAAACCGAAAAAATCATGAAGGCACAAGCATCTCGTGGTGTTGACTTTAAGGAAAGCAAGTTTAAAGACAAAGTCATTCAAATCATTTCACTCCTTATCCCAGTCTTTGTTATCTCATTCAAACGGGCAGAAGATTTAGGGAATGCGATGGAAGTAAGAGGGTATGTCATTGGAGCGAAGCGCACAAAAATTGATGAATACAAGATTGGTTTATCCGATATTTTATCCATCATTGTCGTTCTTCTCATTTTAGGTGCGATCATCACAACGAGGGTCATCTAGATGAGATATCAAGCGATTGTCAGTTATGATGGATCCAATTATGCAGGATTTCAAAGTCAACATAACGGCTTAGGTATTCAAGAAGTGATTGAAAAAGCGATGCGTTTGATGACACAAACCGAGATTAAAATCTTTAGTGCAGGACGAACCGATAAAGGGGTTCATGCAATCGGACAAGTCTTTCATTTCAATTCGGATATCGATCTTGATTCAGACACATGGGTTAGAGGAATTAATGATCGCATGCCCTTAGATATTCGGATCAAGCGTGTCAAAAAAGTATCCGATGACTTTCATGCAAGACATTCAGCAACCTCAAAAGTTTACAAATATGTGCTTGCTAAAAAGCCAGAAACACCGTTTACAAAAAACTATGAAGTCTATATCAGAAATCTCGATATCGAACCGATGAAACAAGCTCTCCCTCTACTCATAGGAACCCATGATTTTCGAGGATTTTGCCAGCTTGTTCCAGGAAAACCCACCATCAAAACCATTTATTCAGCAACCTTGAAAGAAACAAAGAAGCACTACATCTTTACCTTTCATGGCAATTCATTTTTGAAATACATGGTACGCTCCATGATGGGCACACTGATTCAAATTGGACTCCATCGAAAAGAAGTATCGATCATCACTGAAATCTTAGAAACCAAAGATCGTCATCTTGCTGGAAAAACAGCAGAAGCAAGAGGACTCTTCCTTGTTAAAATCAATTATCATAAACGAAAAATTAAGGACGTGTAACGATGTTTATCACATTTGAAGGTGGCGAAGGCACCGGTAAAACAACTTTAATCCAAAAAATCGCTGAAAGGTTAAGACCAACACACGATGTCATCACATCACGTGAACCAGGAGGTTCCATGATTGCTGAAGCCATTCGTGATATCATCTTAAATCCTAAGTATAAAGGTGTGACTCCCTACACGGAAGCACTTCTTTTAGCAGCTGCACGTGC
>CALKAH010000324.1 GCA_937983315.1 uncultured Acholeplasmataceae bacterium
TACGTGCACTTGAACAAATCATGCGTATGTTTTTCCCGTTTTTAATCGATTCATTCGCAGGTGTGGTAATCGGTCTTGTCTACATTTACTTGCCATTTATGATACTTCCAATTTATGCTGTATTATCAAAAATCGATACCAATCTCTTAGAATCGGCAGCAGATTTAGGGGCTAATCGTGTTAAAACGTTAACAAAAGTGATTATACCTTTATCGTTATCAGGTGTCTTATCAGGTGTTTTGATGGTCTTTCTTCCTGCAGCAACCACCATCATTATCCCACAATACTTAGCACCATCTCAAAACATCTATATGATTGGAACATTGATTGAAAAAAGTATTGTCAACAATGGAAGAATCTCATATGCCAGTGCAGTCGCAATCGTATTATCTTTAGTGATACTTGGTATCGTGTATTATATTAAAAAACTAGATAAGTATAAGGGGGTTAACAGCAATGAAAAAGAAGTCCGTTAACCTGACCCAAATGATCTTCATTATTCTTGTTTTTCTGTTCATTTATGCTCCAATCATCTCGATTGCAGTATTTAGTTTTAATGAAGCCAATTCATTAACACGATGGAGTGGATTTACCTTTGACAGATATATCGAACTCTTTACCGACCGTGAACTGTTTAACTGGTCGAATCCACGAGAATCCATCGTCTTTATGACACTTTGGATTGCACTCGTTTCAACCTTTGTTTCAACCATTATTGGAACACTTGCTGCGATTGCACTCACCCAAAGTAAGAAGATGATTCGAGATATCACGATGACGGTGAATAATATACCCATCGTGAGTCCTGAAATTATTACTGCAGTCTCTCTTCTTGTACTCTTTGGTGCGATGCAACTTGCTCCATCTTACAACACAATGCTTCTTGCTCACATCGCATTTTCAACACCGTATGTCTTGATTACGGTATATCCTAAGGTCAAGAGTTTGGATCCTAACATTGCAGATGCAGCCTATGATTTAGGAGCATCACCGCTCAAAGCACTCATCAAAGTAATCATTCCACAGATCAAAGTTGCTATTTTTGCGGGTGCTGCGATTGCATTTACCATGAGTTTTGATGATTTTATCATCAGTTACTTCGTCGCTGGATCATCAGGTGACAAAAACATATCGATTTACTTATACACCAATAGACTTTCACCTAAGCCGATTATTAATGCGTTATCAACCATTATTTTAGTCATTATCGGTGGAAAGATTATGCTTGATTACTTTAAATCTGGAAAACAAATGGAGGAATTAGAATGAAAAAAATACTGGTTTTCGTGTTGATGGTTGCAGGTTTAGCATTCCTTGCATCCTGTGAAAGTGGACCCACTTTACGCTTATATAATTGGGGTGAATACATCGATGACAGTTTAGTCGAAGCATTCGAAGAAGAATCCGGTATCCGTGTTAGACAGATTGCCTTTGATTCAAATGAAGTTGCGATCACACAAATCAAAGGTGGTAATCAATACGATCTTGTTATTCCAAGTGATTATGCGATTGAGCAACTCGCTTTAGAATCACTTATCGTGCCTATCGATTGGTCAAAAGTGACAAGTTTTGATCCTGAAACCGATGTTGCTGATGGATTAAAAAGCATTCTCAATACAGTTAAACATGATGTGACAAATGGATTTGATTTATTAGAATATGCCGTTCCCTATTTTTGGGGGAATGTTGGTATTTTATATAACACCGAAGTTGTTGATGAAGCCGATTTGATTGGTTGGGATGTTCTTCACAACAATGAATATAAGATTGCGTTTTATAACAGTGCTAGAGATGCATTTATGCCAGCTCTCAAAGCAACTGGCGCATCAACCATTAATCATCCAACAGCTACTGAAATGGATGAAGCAGTTCAATGGCTATCAGAAGGTTTAACGTCTGAGGTATCTGTGATTACCGATGAGATTTTTGATGCCATGCTTGATCCAGCACGCTATGATCTTGCAGTGAGTTATTCAGGTGATGCCAATTATTTAATGAGTGAAAACGATAAACTAGGATTCTTTGTTCCTGAAGAAGGTACGAATGTTTGGATGGATGGTTTTGTGATTCCTGAAGGTGCCAATGAAGATCTTTCCTATGCATTCATCAATTTTATGATGACCTATGAGCATGCCTTACAAAACACCGAGTATGTCGGCTATTCAACACCACGTCAAGATGTTTTTGAAGATGTTTTAGCAAGTGGTGGTTCATTTGAAGACTATGCTGACTCATATGATGTTCGCATTAACGCATTTGATGAAGTCTATCGCTATAATGAAACATTAAAAGACGAAATGGACACAAAATGGCAAGAAATCCTAGCTAATAAGGGGTTTGATGAAGATGAAGGTTTAGGTGCCGGGGCCATGATTGCGATCATCGGTATTGGTGTACTGATCATCTCATCGGCTGTCATTGGAATCATTAAAAAGAAAAGATCAGTAATCTAAAAAATTGGGTGATTGAATCCACATGGATTCGTCACCTTTTTCTTTTTTCGTCTTGCATGTTGTCGGGTGATATCATATAATGATGGTGGTTATAATAAACGGTGTATATCATAATAGACGGTGAAAACATGGCATTGGGTTTAAGTCGAAAAGAAGAAGCGAGAAGACAGTATATTTTATCAGGTCAATTATGGAAAGTCATTTGGGTCATCAGTGCACCTCTAGCAATCTACGGTCTTTTTAACTATCTTTACGGCTTTTTTGATCTACTCATGGTGTCCCACATTGGTGGTCATGAAGTCGCATCGGTTGTTTTCATTGATGAAATCAAAAATGCGGTGATGGCATTTGGTGGGGGTATTGCAGCTGCAGGTGCAGTACTTGTTGCAAGACATTATGGAGCTGGAGAAATCGATGAAGCAAGAAAGCATGCTGGAACGTCCTTTGGGCTTGCGTTTTTAACATCATCATCTGTTGTCATCATCATGCTTGTTTTTGGCAAACCACTCTTGCGTCTTTTACAGGCACCTGAAGACATGATTGACGCAGGATATGGTTATTTCAACGTACAAATGATTTCAACTGCATTAATGGCCATCAATAGTGTCTTCATTGGACTTGAAAAAGCTAAAGGAAATACACAAAAAATCCTGTATTTAAACCTAGGAACCATGGTGATCAAACTTGCACTTTCAGCATTTTTTGTTTTTATTCACGGAAAGGGTGCATTCTATGTGGGTTTAGCAACATTGATTGCTCAAATGATGCTGATGGTGGTTGCTCTATACATTCTTTTCTCACCGAAAAATTCCTTTCAAATCAGGTGGCATGAACTCAAATTCAATAAAACATATGTTCTACCTATCTTATCGCTCGCTCTTCCGGTTTTCACAGGTAAATTTTTGTTTTCACTTGGTAAAGTACTCGTTAACAGTATGGCCGCAGTTTATGGATCCTTAGCTGTTGCGGCATTTGGAATCGCGATGAAACTAGGCGGAGGACCTGGTTCTATTTCGATTATCTTTGAAGAATCTGAGACATCAATTATCAGTCAAAACTTAGGAAATAGAAATCTAAAACGAGCAATCAACACTTACTTTTTATCCCATATCTATGCAATTGTCGTTGGTGGGTTAGCACTCATCTTCGTTTCTCAGATGATTGATTCGATTATCCCTCTTTTTACCTCAAACACTGATCCTTATTTTTATGAGATGATTAAAAACATTTACTTTTGGGAAAAATTCTCTGTCCTCACATCGGCATCGATCGCTGTGATCACAGGACTTTTCATTGGATTTAAATATACGAAGATCGCGTTTGTACTTAACGTCGTTAGACTCTTTGTATTCAGATTGCCTGTCTTATGGTTCATGCAATACCTTGGCGTTGATTATCATGCATTAGGCTATGTGATGTTTATCAGTAACACATTAACAATGATTGTTGGATTGATGATCCTTACAATCTTCATGTATCGCACACATGTCTATGGGTATTTGGACATGAGAGTTGAGGATTTTGCACAATAAAC
>CALKAH010000325.1 GCA_937983315.1 uncultured Acholeplasmataceae bacterium
CCACCGAGATCTACACTCTTTCCCTACACGACGCTCTTCCGATCTCGAAAAGGTGTTTTTATTTTTTTATCGTAGGGTATAATAAAAGAAAATGAGGTGATTGTTATGGCATTCATGGAAAGATACACTGATGATGAAAAACGAGCTGTTATTGCCTTTTTAAATATGATCATTACCTCAGATTTAGAAGTTAAAATCGATGAACTTAATCTGGTATGGATAATGTCAAAATGGATGAACCTCGATATCAAGAGTTTAGAGTATTTAACAGAAGATCAAGTCAAACATATCTTTCATCATATGGATCAAGATAAATGGCTTGAAGTCATGCGTATGGGATATACCATGATGGCTGTTGATAAAAAGCTAAAGTCAAAAGAAAAAGACTTATTTGATTTTATCTCAACGATTCATCAAACCTCTACCGAAGACCATCGAAACTTTTATCATTTAATGAACCAAATGAGCGAACTCACACCTCTTGATCAGTTGGTATTAATCGTTTTAGCACATTATATGGTTGAAGCTGATGGCATTGTTCGAGAAAGTGAATTCAATA
Source organism: uncultured Acholeplasmataceae bacterium (assembly GCA_937983315.1). GTDB lineage: Bacteria > Bacillota_I > Bacilli_A > Acholeplasmatales > Acholeplasmataceae > Peloplasma. Next base: position 560 of record CALKAH010000325.1, read on the forward strand.
TGTTGATTGTTTTATCGACGCTTATCGGTGTCAATCTTGAAGAAATAGCCTTATATCGTATTCCAAAGGATACACTCTATCAAGCGGTTTTTTCAATGAGTCCACATGCAGTAAAACGACTGGTCGAGGAACTACTCATCATATCAATCGCTGATTTTAAGATTGCTGAACAAGAATATGATTTTATTTTTCCAATCCTCGCGCATTTCAACCTCAATTTTGAGGATATGCTCAATCGTGCACGTCTACGCTTAAATGAGCATCTGGAGTACTATGAGTTGTTTCGTACACCGAGTGAGGTCAATTAAGGGGGATTTTTATGAAAAAAATAGCGGGCTTATTACTTATTTTAATGCTTGTAATGACCTTATATGGATGTCAGTTTTCAGAGCACGGAGACATCTATGACGATGAATCAAGATGGACTCAGTCAGGTGACACATATTCATTTTTAGGTATGGTAGAAACAAACGATCACATATCCTTCAAGCGCTTCTCAGGCATTTTTACACTGAAAAGATGGACGGTGGATGGAGAATGGATAATCACGATCGATCAAGAGATTGATCAAGGTCAGTTTAAGTGTTTTCTGGTCACAGAAGATGATGAAGTCATCGAGTTATTTGAAGGAGAAAACATCATACCTGCTCATGAGGGAAGATATCGATTACGGATTGTTGCCAATGATGCAAAAGGAAGTTTATCTTATACGATTGGATAAAACAAAAAGGAGCG
>CALKAH010000326.1 GCA_937983315.1 uncultured Acholeplasmataceae bacterium
GCGACCACCAAGATCTACACTCTTTCCCTACACGACGCTCTTCCGATCTTTCAGAAGGTAAATCAACCTTCGTTTCCAACTTAGCCTATCTCTTAGGACAAAAGAATAAGAAAGTTGTTTTACTTGACTTAGACTTAAGAAAACCGAAGATGCATCGCGTGTTTAATGTCGCCAATAAAGATGGTTTAAATGATTATTTATCCGGTAAGATTCAATACGATCAAGTGATTAAGCATTCTGAGAAGTTTGATTTTGACTTCATTGTAACCGGTGAAAAGACAACCGCGGTTGTGAACGTCTTGGAATCTGCAAAAATGAAAGAATTGATTCAAAAACTTCGTGAAAACTATGATTACGTCTTATTAGATACACCTCCTGTCATCGCAGTATCAGATGCTTTATATGTGGCAAGAAATGCTGATGGTGTCATCTTCATCGTTGCACAAGGTGTTGCGAAGAAGAGTTTAGTGAAAGAAGCCATTCAAACCCTTAAGAATAATAATGTCCACATTATTGGGACAGTATTAACACAAGTTAACTTGAAGAGTGGCGAATATGGCTATGGTTATGACTATAGCTATAAATACGAAGAATAATGTTTTTAGATCTCCATACCCACATCTTACCTGCGGTTGATGATGGTTCACCCTCCATCGAACAAAGTATCAAGATGTTGGAAGAAGAAATAAAAGAAGGGGTTACCCATGTGGTGCTCACCCCTCATATGCAGTCAAGGGTTCAAAAGGTTGAACGAAGTGTCCATCTTGAACGTTTTCATGAACTCAAACGTGTTGTTGAAGATGTAGGATTACCCATTCAGCTATATTTGGGTGCTGAAACACTCTTTCGTTCTCACCTCAATCCTGATTACAAAACGCTAACTCTTGGTCAATCCAAGTATATCTTGCTTGAATTTTCAGTGAGAGAAGCTCAACCTGTTGAAGAGATTGTCTATGATATATCAAGAATGGGATTTATTCCCATTGTTGCCCATATCGAACGCTATGACTACCTAACTTTTGATGATTATGTTGCCATCAAAAAAACAGGTGCACTGATCCAGGTCAACACGACCTCCATCTTAGGTCTTGATAAGCAAGTTAAACCAAAATTACCGATCAAAATGATCAAAGAAGGACTTGTGGATCTCATCGCATCTGATTGTCATAACTTAGATGTTAGAAAGCCTAACATGACGATGTGTTACAACGTTCTAAAGAAACATATCACACAAGATCAACTCGATCAAATTTTCATCCATAATACAAAACCCATCATTGATGCAATGTCCTAAAGGACGTTGCATTTTTTATGTGAAAATGTTTGGAGTTGTGTTCTTGACTTTTAATTGATGCGTTTGGGTGTTATAATGGTGGTGTACGAAAAGGAGAAGACCCATGATTGTTGAGATGTTTAACCTCTACTATTTCATCTATATCTTAGCAGCCATTCTTTTGACTTGGGTATCCTTGAAATTTTTAGATGGCAAATCACCCAAATTCCGTTATTGGTTTATTTATGGATTGATCTTGCTCAATCTTCTTGTGCATTTTGCAAAAACACTCATCTATCCTTATACGACCGTTGAATATATATGGACCAAAGTATCATTTGAAAATATTTGTGCGGTATCTGCACTCCTTTTTCCCATATTATTTTTTGCAAAAAGCAAGATTTTAAAAGATTATATGGTGATGGTGGGGGTTGCATCAGGGATTATTACGTTTATTTATCCGATTGATGCGATGAGTTCCCTGTTTAATGCCGTTGAAATTGGCATAAAGCCAGCTTTTCATATTGAAGTGATCCGTTTTTATTTCTCACACTTCTTAATCTTTTTATCTCCATTTCTTATGCTTCATTACCGGATACATGAATTATCGATTAAACGAGCGTATATGGCTCCCTTTATGTTACTCATCATTTTAGTCATCATCTTTTTAAATGAACTCATCATCACCTTATTGGGTTGGGTTCCAAGAGAACAATTCTTTGATCCTCAACACCGTAATCCATCATTCATCTTTGGTGTTCGAGGTGACTTATCTGGATTAGGAATGGTCTTAGGACTTTTAGTTCCTTCGTTGTTTAGGGTGAACCCTTGGTTTGCAGGTGAAGCATTTTTCCCTGTCTTATGGTTATTGTTTCCCGCTTTGATTTATGGTTCTATCATCGCCCTGATCTTCATGTTGATCTATGATACCGATGAAACGCTCAAATTTTTTAGAATTCGTCACCGTATTTCCAAAGAAGAAACCCAAGAAATCGTTTAATAATCATCACTTGTCGAAGTGATGATTTCACCTTATAGTAATGAAAACGCTTACTTAAAATCACGAGGAGGTCAAGAAACGTGGATTATATTCGCCCCAAAGGATTTACTTACACCAAGGCTCATCAGATGTATGTCTCTCACTTTAAAAATGGTGCCTGGGATGAAGGACGTCTAGTTAGTGAAGATTATTTAATCATTTCGGCATTATCAACATCACTCCATTATGGCCAAGAATGCTTTGAAGGATTAAAAGCTTACCGGAGAAAAGATGGTAAGATTCAACTCTTTAGAGTCATTGATAATGCAAAACGGCTTCAAATGTCAGCAACCCATATGGTGATGCCACTAGTCCCCGTTGAACGCTTTATTGAAGCGGTTAAGATGGTTGTCAAAGCGAATGAAGATTTAGTTCCACCCTATGGTTATAAAGATACATTATATATCCGTCCCTTTATTATTGGTATCGGTCCTAATTTGGGATTACGTGCCGCTCCTGAATATATTTTTGCGATTGTTGTTTCACCTGTGGGATGTTATTTTGATGGTGAAATGAAACCTGTTGATTTGATTGTTTCTGATTATGACCGTGCAGCACCACATGGTACAGGCCATGTCAAATGCGGAGGTAATTATGCAGCATCACTCCTTGCTCAAACGCTTGCGAAGCGTCAAGGATTTGCTGATTGTATATTTTTAGATCCAGCAACACATACGAAAATTGAAGAGGTTGGTGCAGCCAATTTCTTTGGTATTACCAAGAATAATGTTTATATCACACCAAAATCGCCTTCCATTCTTGACAGCATCACCAATCGTTCGTTAAAATATTTAGCAAAGCATGTGCTTGGACTTGAAATTGTTGAAGGTGAAATCTTTATTGATCACCTCGATGATATCGTGGAAGCTGGTGCTTGTGGAACAGCTGAGATCGGAAGAGCGTCGTGTAGGGAAAGAGTGTAGATCTCGGTG
>CALKAH010000327.1 GCA_937983315.1 uncultured Acholeplasmataceae bacterium
AAGATTCCTATTCAGTATGCGAATCGTCAAGGGAAATCGGATTCTCATATTCCGATGAAGATCAATAGCGCAAGCGTGATCCCCGTCATCTTTGCCCAAACCATTCTCTCCATTCCCTTAACCGTGATCGGTTTTACGGGTGGTGGTTCAGCAACAGGAATTGGTGCATGGATTAACAGTATCTTCAATTACCAAGAACCTATCGGATTTATCCTCTATGTCATCTTGATTATTGTGTTCTCATTCTTCTATTCATTCTTAACCATCAACCCTGAGAAGATTGCTGAAAACTTAACAAAATCAAACGCCTATGTTCCCGGTATTCGTCCTGGTATTGAAACCAAGGACTTCATTGCGAAGCTCCTCTTCAAGATTACAGTCATCGGTACTGTCTATCTTGTCGTACTCGCGATCTTACCGATCTTAACAACGATTGTTTTCGGATTCACCGGTAATGAAGCAAATGCGATCACATTAGGTGGAACCAGCTTACTGATTATTGTTGGGGTTGCCATTGAAACGACACAACAGGTAGAAGCAGACGCAAGTCAAACAGAATACAGTGGCATCTTTCGATAAAAGGGGATTATGATCATGCGCATCATTCTGATGGGCCCTCCCGGTGTGGGCAAGGGTACAGAAGCAGAACTATTGGTGAAACATTATCAGATTCCACATATATCGACCGGACAAATTTTCCGGGAGCTCTATAAAGATAATACAACCGTTGGTAAAATTGCTAAAGAATACATCGACCGTGGCGAACTTGTTCCTGATCATATCACGAATGAGATCGTCCGTCATCGGTTGATGCACAAGGATTGCAAGAAGGGATTTCTCTTTGATGGCTATCCACGTAACATCGAACAAGCGAAAGCATTTGATGTTCTTCTCGATGAAATGGGTTGGAAGCTCAATGCGGTGATTAACATCGCAGCTCCTGACGAAGTTATCGTGAAGCGTATCGCAGGACGTCGAGTCTGCGAATCCTGTGGTGCTGTTTATCATATCACCAACAAAAAGCCCAAAGTAACAGGCATCTGTGATGTTGATGGTGGTAAACTTATTCAGCGTGCTGATGATATGGAAGAAACGGTTCAACGAAGACTTCGTGTCTATAATGAACAAACTGCACCCGTCATCGGATACTACAGAAACAAAGGATCAATCGTGGAGATCGATGGTACACAATCGATCGAAACAACCGATTCAACCATTAAGAAAGTATTAGGTGAGATGAATTGATCTTAATCAAATCACAACGCGAAATTGAGTTGATGCGTGAAGCTGGACGCATCTTAGATTTAACGAGACAACTGCTTGAAAAACATATCAAGCCCGGTGTTTCTACGCTTCAACTCGATGCGCTCGCCGAAGAACATATTCGAAGTCTTGGAGCTATTCCTTCATTCAAAGGTTATCATGGCTTTCCAGGATCCATCTGTACTTCCATCAATGAAGTTGTTGTTCACGGTATTCCTTCAATGAAGCATATTCTCAAAGAAGGAGACATTATTACCTTAGATTTTGGCGTCAATTACAAAGGATATCACGCTGATTCCGCAACCTCGTATCCCGTTGGACAAGTCAGTCCTGAGATCAAGCAGCTCTTAGAGGTCACGGAAAAAAGTTTGTATATCGGATTAGAACAAGCAAAACCTGGCAATTATATATCCGATATATCCTACGCAATTGAAAGTTTCGTCAAACCCTTCGGGTATGGCATCGTCGAAGAATTCACCGGTCATGGTATCGGAAGAGATCTTCACGAAGAGCCCTACGTTCCCAATTTTGGAAAACCGAAGCAAGGCCCGGTGATGAAACCGGGAATGACATTTTGCGTGGAACCGATGATTAATCTCGGTACGAAACGCGTAAAAATATTGTCTGATAATTGGACAACAGTTACATCGGATCGCAAACCATCCGCTCACTTTGAGCACATGATTGTGATCACGGAAACTGGATATGAGATCTTAACCATTGCAAAGAAGGAGTGAATCTATGGCAAGAGAAGATTTAATCGAAGTCGAAGCGAAAGTCATCGAAGTGTTACCTAATACCAAGTTCAAGGTTGAACTTCTCCAGAACGGTCATATCGTTCTGGCACACGTATCTGGTAAAATCCGCATGAATAACATACGCATTTTACCTGGTGATAAAGTAACTGTAGAGTTATCACCATACGATCTAACACGCGGCCGCATCACGTACCGCCGCAAATAAGGAGGAAATGATATGAAGGTTCGAGCATCAGTAAAAAAGAGAAGCGAAGACGATATCATCGTCAAGCGTAAAGGCAAAATTTATGTCATTAACAAGAAAAATAAAAGACATAATCAAAGACAAGGATAGTAGGAGGAAACTATGGCAAGAATAGCAGGCGTTGACATTCCAAGCGACAAACGCGTCGTGGTTTCGTTAACTTATGTATACGGAATTGGATTACCCCTTTCCAAACAAATTTTAAAGGACGCAAACGTCAGTGAAGAAACTCGTGTCAAGAATTTGACCGAAGATGAACTTAACCGCATCCGTCAAGAAGTGACGAAGTATACCACCGAAGGTGACTTACGTCGTGAAATTACGCTCAACATCAAGCGTTTGATGGAAATCGGTTCTTATCGTGGCATTCGTCACCGCAAGGGATTGCCTGTACGTGGTCAAAATACCCGTAACAACGCGCGTACCAGAAAAGGTAAAGCTAAGGCAATCGCTGGTAAGAAGAAGTAAAGGAGGAATAGAACATGGCTAAGAAAAAGACAACCAAACGTAAGGTTAAAAAGAATATTCCCCTTGGTGTTGCACACATTCATACAACATTTAACAATACCATCGTCACCATCACCGATGTCGATGGCAACGCGATCGCATGGAGTAGTGCAGGTGCACTTGGCTTCAAAGGATCGAAAAAATCCACACCCTATGCAGCACAAATGTCTGCAGAAGCAGTTGCGAAAGCAGCAATGGATAATGGTATGATTAAAGTTGAAGTATCAGTTAAGGGACCTGGTCCAGGTCGCGAAGCAGCAATTCGTTCGCTTCAAGCAGCTGGATTAGAAATCACTGCAATCAAAGATGTAACACCCGTACCACACAACGGATGCAGACCACCCAAACGTCCACGTGGCTAATTTGAAGGAGGGGTAACTTGTGAAAGATTTAAAGTTTGAAAAACCAACCGCAGTTGAAGAAATATCTGTAGACGGTAATAAAGGGCGTTTCGTGATTAAACCCCTCGAAAGAGGATATGGGATTACCCTCGGTAATGCCTTAAGACGTGTGCTCCTTTCATCATTACCAGGAGCAGCGATCGTTAACATCAAGATTGATGGCGTTGAACACGAATTCTCCACCATTGAAGGTGTCTATGAAGACGTGATGGGTATTGTCTTAAACTTAAAGAAGGTCATCTTCGCAGTTGATTCTAATGACCCTGACTTTGAACAAAAACTTGAACTCTATGCTGTCGGTGCTGGCCCAGTAACCGCCAAAGAATTCAATCATGTAGACGGTGTTGAAATTATCAACCCCAACCAAATCATCGCTAATCTCGCAGATAACGGCCGTTTAGCAATGGAAGTTACCGTTCGTCGTGGTGTTGGTTACGTTTCTGCTGAAAAGAATAAATATTTCTCAAGAAACGAAAAGAGCATCATCGCGATTGATGCGATATATACACCCGTCACCCGCGTGTCTTATCATGTGGAAAAGACGAGAGGAGATGCCGATGAACTGATGCTTGAAATTGAAACCAATGGTGCGATTCAAGCAAAAGAATCACTCGCACTCGCATCCAAGATGTTGATCGATTACTTCTCTGTGATTGTTCAGATCAGTGAAAAGGCCGCATCAACAGACTTCATATTCGAACAAGAAGAAGAACCCACCAACAAGAAACTCGACATGAAGATCGAACAACTCGACCTCTCGGTTCGTTTGTTCAACAGTTTAAAGCGTTCAGGCATTTACACCGTCGGACAAATTATTCGTTTGACCGAAGAAGATGTGATGCGTTTTAGAAGCCTCGGCAGAAAGTCTTTCAAGGAATTGAAAGAAAAGCTTGCTGAACACGGCTTAGAATTCGAAAACAGCGCGAATAAAGAAGCAAAATTTCATTTAGACGATGAAGAGAAGGAGTAAATCATGGCTTATAGTAGATTAAGAAGATCAAGCGATCAGAGAAAAGCCCTCCTTCGTGACCTCGTAACCGATATCATCATCAATGAACGTATCGTCACGACTGAAGCGAAGGCAAAAGAATTGAAGAAGCTCGCCGACAAGATGATCACTCTAGCAAAGGAAGGCACCCTTGCATCACGCAGATTGGCTGCTGAAACCGTTCGCTTTGAGGATGTTAAAGAAGGCCAAAATGCACTTCAAAAGTTATTCTCTGAACTCGGACCTCGCTACCAAGATCGCAAAGGTGGCTATACCCGTATCATTAAGACATTACCAAGACGTGGCGATGCTGCGCCAATGGCAATCATTGAATTTGTATAATTGAAACAGGCTCCGGCCTGTTTTTTTTTGCTATCCATGTCATTTTAGGTGTAAAATAAGAGCTAAAGAGGGTGTTAAGGTGAGAAAAGAAGAACTAAAAGTATGGTATGATAAAAACCATTTATCTGATGAAAAGTATCGATTTGCAGAATCTTTTTTAGTGAGCATTGAAGGCTTTTTAGAAGAACATATGATGCATGATCTTGATCATTTATCTACAGAAGAACTTGATGATGTCATCAGATACATGGTCATCACCAATCAAAACGATGTGCAAGACTTTATCGTGCTTATGCGTTACTATAAAATGATCAATCATCATGAAAACTTTATCCATCTCACCAAATATACAGGGGGCTATGGTGTCATTGAATCCATTTTAGCAAAGCTTACGAAGGTTGCAGGACAATCTGTTACTAAAGCCCTTTTAGAGCATTTGAACGTCCCTGTACTTGGAACATCTCCTCAAGAAATCACCTCATTTACAGCTCAGTTTATCACATGGCTTGAAGATCACCTCGATGAGAATCAGATGAGACGAGTGCTTGCTGATAACCATCATCAAATACCGAAAGAAGCATTCATGGAAGAGAAAGTTTTGTATGAATCCTCACCCACATTAGAAGCCTATTTAAAGGATCTACATGCACGTAAAATTCAAGAACTTGAACGTTTTTATCATGAAGGTCGTGTCTGGTTTGAACAATCGATTACACCCGAAGTGATTGAGTATGTCAAATCGAATCAAGAGATTATGTCAGCGGTCTTAAAAGATGATGCGTTATACATCACAAAAATTCCATACGACACTAAAGCCTATCTTGAAGCTAAGACTGAACAAGATGAAAATTACTATCTATGTCACTGTCCATTTGCAAGGGAAGCAATCAAACATCAAAAAGACAACATATCCGCCAATTGGTGTTATTGTAGTGGAGGATTTACAAAGTTTCCATTCGATATCATCTTCGATCAAGATTTAAACATCGAGATGCTTGCATCAGCTCTTCGTGGAGATGGGGCATGTCGCTTTAAGATTGATCTCAAGAATATTCCTTATAAACGATAAAAAGACACATCGCTTGATGTGTT
>CALKAH010000328.1 GCA_937983315.1 uncultured Acholeplasmataceae bacterium
TTAAATCCAGTATTTTTTCTAGTGTCATGATGGCATGCTCTGAAGTATCGATGATACCTTTGATAAAAAAGTGAATCCATGATTCATAATGACCTTTTGTTCTAACATCCATCAGTCTATCATAATACTCTTGACGATTCTTTTTGAGGTAGTAAGATAGATACAAAGTATATTCATCGAGCAGTCTGTACTCTTTAAGCAAAATAGAGATAAGCAACCGACCGATACGGCCATTTCCGTCTAGGAAGGGATGTATCGTTTCAAATTGGTAATGAATCAACGCAATTTTGATCATGTCATCGTAGGTGTGATCTTCATGGATAAACTTCTCAAGATCACTCAATGCTTGATGCATATCAGATACATGCGGAGGAATATAGGTGGCATATTTGAGAGACTCGCCTGCTGGACCAATCCAGTTTTGACTATTTCTCAGTTCACCGGGTTCTTTGTCTTGTCCTCGAGATGATTCTAATAAAACGCGATGAATTTCTCGTAATAGTCGTATGGAAACCGGTAGATGATGAAGCAGTTCATCTGCTCGATTTAATGCTTGAATATAACCGATGACTTCCTTGACATCAGCATTCACATTTTTTTCAAGATAAGGATCAAACAAATCATCGAGTGTTGCTTGTGTCCCCTCAATTTGACTGGATAGTAAAGCTTCTTTTCTCACATACATGGACAAAAAAAGGTTCTTGTTAGGAATCAATTTAGAATAACCATCAAGCATCCCCAAAAGGTGATAAGCCCGTTTGATGAGTCTATCCATCTCATCATTGATTTCGATGGAGGGAACAGGTGGCAAAGGACGTGGTTTAAATGTCTCATATGCGAGCTGTCCATGCAGTTGTTTGATATATTCTCCGGAACGAGGCATGTGCGTTCCTCCTTATCATTATCTCGATTTTACCATTCTTATTTCATTTCGTCAATTGTATTGAAATTAAAATGCATAAATCGGTTTCTAATTTCATTTCATGCAGAGAACACTCATGACATCATCCATACATGATTCTTTTATGCTTCAATGTTATAATGTAAATATACATATGTATATCGATGTTACCCATGGAAGGAGATTCATATGCCGATTATCAAAGATATCAAAGCAATTCTCACTGCACCAGATGGCATTAACTTAATTGTTGTGAAGGTATCAACCGACCAGGAAGGACTTTATGGTTTAGGCTGTTCAACCTTTGCTTACCGTGAACTAGCAGTCAAGTCTGTGATTGAAGATTATCTTAAGCCATTATTAGTCAACCGAGATGTCCGTAACATCGAAGATTTATGGCATGTGATGGTTAACAATGCCTACTGGAGAAATGATGCCATTTCAAATAATGCCATTTCTGGTGTTGATATGGCATTATGGGATATTAAAGGTAAGATGGCAGGTCTACCTTTATACGACCTTTTTGGTGGAAAATCAAGAGAAGGTGTTCCCTTCTATCGTCATGTTAATGGCTCATCCCTCGATCAAATCGTTGAACGCATTGAAGCTTTTAAAAAAGAACATGTCAGACACATCCGTATTCAATGGGGTCTTTATGGGGGAATTGCACAAAAGATGAATAAACCTTTGCATGCGCAACCCGGGTCCTACATTAGTCCAACTCACTACATCCTTGATACCATCACGATGTTTGATCACGTGCGAAAGGTTTGTGGGGATGATTTAGAGCTTATTCATGATATCCATGAGCGATTGACACCGGCTGATGCCATTTATCTTGCCAAACAACTTGAAAAGTATCGTCTATTCTTTCTTGAGGATCCACTTCCTCCCGAACAGGTCGAATGGATGAAAAACTTAAAGTCTCAATGTGCAACCCCGATTGGTATTGGAGAACTCTTTAATAATCCTAAGGAATGGGAATATTTAATTAAGAATCGTCTGATTGATTTTATTCGTATCCATTTAAGTCAAATTGGTGGACTCACACCTGCAAGAAAGCTTGCTTATTTTGCTGAACAATTTGGCATTCGTACCGCGTGGCATGGCCCGGGTGATGTTTCACCTGTTGGACATGCAGCTAACGTTCATCTAAGCTTACACACCCATAACACAGGTATTTTGGAATGGTGTGGTTTCTCTGATCTTATGTATCAAGTATTCCCAGGTATGCCCTATGCTAAAGATGGATATTTATATGTTAGCAATAAACCTGGTTTAGGTATTGATATCAATGAAGAACTTGCAAAAAAATACCCGATTAAAACAGAAGTGACCACATGGACACAAACCCGGTTACCTGATGGTACATTGGTCAATCCTTAAGAGGTGTAACATGTCAAAAAAAGTCTTTATTACTGGAGCAAGCCGCGGGATTGGTCGCGGAATTGCCTTAAAACTCGCTTCACTGGGTTATGATGTAGCTTTCACATATCATACTGAATTTGAGGACGCTGAATCTTTAAAAAAAGAGATTGAAGCCTGTGGCATGCGAGGTTTCTATTATCAAGCCAATCTACAGGAACCTGATGTCCCCACTCAAGTCACTGAGCAAGCCATTAGATCGGAAGAGCGTCGTGTAGGGAAAGAGTGTAGATCTCGGTGGT
>CALKAH010000329.1 GCA_937983315.1 uncultured Acholeplasmataceae bacterium
GGCGCCCCCCGAGATCTACACTCTTTCCCTACACGACGCTCTTCCGATCTGAGTTTGATGTGATCATCAAAGATCTTGGTAACGGAGAGTTTATCGTGAACGGAACCTATACAAGTTCTCCTCAAGGATTTTTTGGTGTCTGGTTGAAACAAAATCGACAATATCAAATCACCGTGATGTATGAAGGATACCAATCCATCGCTTATGTATCGACAAAACCTACCGATCCCACATGTTTAACAACCATGAAATTAATGTAAAAAAATGGACGCTCATCGAGCGTCCTTTTGTTTATGATTGTATGGGTTTTGTATAACAACGTCTACGTTTGTGTTGTACGTATTCGAAGTCTTTCCACTGGTTTTGAATGTTTGCATTGAGTTCCAACTCAGGACCGGTTTCCGCAAAACGAACGCCATGACTGATGCCCATCTTAATACCATCTTCAAACATGAGTGCAATAATACCGCGACCTTGATGATTGGGATCAATCGCAATAAAATATAAATCAATCACATCATGTTTCTTCAGTGCTCTTAAAAGTCTAAATACACCAAGTGGGAAGAGTTTACCATTGGATTTCTTATTGGGAAGCGCTAAGCTTGGCATAATGATGGTAAAGCCAACGACTTTCTTTTCTTTATCCAAGACAAACCACAGATACTCTAAGGACACGATCATGATCATCTGCTTGATGTAATAATCCATGACCTTTCTGGTGATCGGGAAGAAGCCATAAAGCTCATTAAATGCGATGTTATACATCTCAAAAGCTTCATAAACATAGTTGAAGACTTCTTTTTTTGTCTTACACTTAATGAGTTCATATCCATAACGTTTACGTGCAATTTCTGCACCACGCTTAATCTTTTCAGAGACTTCCGTCGGCCATTTGATCTGCTTTTCTGTCCAGTCCACATCTTTAACAAATCCTAGTTGTTCCATGTGCTTCATATAATAAGGAGCATTATAGATCGTGATAAACATGTTCAGTTGATCAAAACCTTCAACAAGCATCCCTTGACGGTCTAAATCGGTGAACCCGATGGGTCCAATCAAGGTATCCATACCTTTTTCTAACGACCACTTCGTGACTTGGTCGATCAAGGCTTTGGTGACTTCAAGATCATCGATCATATCAAGGCGGGTAAACCGTCCTTTTTTGATCTGATAGGCTTCATTCCATTTATGATTGATAATGCCTGCAATACGTCCTACGATTTTTCCATCGCGATAAGCTAAGTATCTGACGGCTTCACAGTATTCAAACACAGGGTTTTTCTTGGGATTGAACACATGATGTTCATCCGAAGATAATGCGGGAACAAAATAAGGATTTTTCCGATACATTTTATTAGGAAATTCGGTAAAACGTATGCTGTCAGCCAAGGTTTTGACTTCTTTAATCGTAATCATCTGGGTTTAACCTTCTTTCATTTATATCCATTTTAACGCAATTTCACAAAAACATCAATGTTTAGTGAATTTCCTTTGTCTGTTTTAAAAGTATGTTATAATAGAAAAGGTCTATAACAGAACGAATATGATAAAGAATTAGGAGAAATAAACAATGATCGTAGAAAAAGTAAGTACGAACCGTGTGAAGTACACCTTTGATGTGACACCACACGAATTTGAACATGGACTTGACCATGCTTTTGAGCATGTTCAAAAAGATGTTGAAGTCAAAGGTTTTAGAAAGGGACATGTTCCCAGAAACATTTATGAATCCAAATTTGGTGTAGAATCACTTTATGAAGATGCTTTAAACCATGTTTTACACCACAAGATGCATGAAGCACAAAATCATCCCGACTATGAAATCGTCGGTCAACCCAAAGTTGAAGTTGATTTTAACGCGATTAAGCGTGGTGAAACCTTCCAGGTTGCATTGGTTGCTCCTGTGAAACCTGAAGTGACCCTTGGACAATATAAAGGGATTGAAGTCAAAGCCATCAAAACAGATGTGACTGAATCAGAAGTCAACGCAGAAATTAAAAACTTACTCACTCAAGGTTCTGAACTTCAACCTAAAGAAGGTTCATTAAACTTTGGTGATACCGCCATTTTCGATTTCGAAGGTTTACTCGAAGGTGTTCCTTTCGATGGAGGAAAAGCTGAAAACTATTCACTTGAAATTGGATCCAATCAATTCATTCCAGGTTTTGAAGAACAAATGATCGGGATGAATCCTGGTGAAGAACGCTCATTAAATGTGACATTCCCAGAAAAATATCAAGCTGAAAACTTAGCTGGAAAAGCGGTTGTCTTCAATGTTAAACTTCATGAAGTCAAGTCAAAAGTCGAAGCTGAACTGAATGATGAATTCGTCAAGACCTTAAATAAAGAAGGCGTCACAACCGTTGAAGAACTCAAAGTCTCGACACGCAAATCCTTAGAAGATCAAAAGAAGAATGAAGCAGAAAACACCATCACTGAACACGTCATCAATGCAGTCTTAGCACAAGCAACCATGGATATTCCACAAGAAATGGTCGATGAAGAAATCGCTCAAGCAAGAGAAAACGTTGTCAATCAAGCGAAACAATATGGTCTTGAACTCGATATGTTCTTATCACTCTCAGGTGTCAATAAAGAACAATTTGAAAAACAACTCCAAGAAGAATCCTTGAAGCGTGTGAAGACAACCTTAGTGGTTGAAGCAGTTGCTAAAAAAGAAGGCTTAACCGCGAACCCTGAAGAACTCGTCCAAAAATACGAAGAACTCTCCAAGCGTTATAATATGCCCGTTGAAGACATCAAGAAATACATCCCAGAAACTGCACTTCAAAATGATGTTATCCTCAATAAAGCCTACCAATTTATCTTAGATTCTGCCGTTAGAAAGTAAACCGAGGGACGTCTGTCCCTTTCTTTCCCACAATCAATTGGCACTCGTGCTAATCGATTGCAAATCTAAGAAGATATGCTATAATAAAAATGAAACCACAGGAAGGATGTGAAACCTCATGGAAATGTCAAAAAGCTTACCCGCCATCGTTGTTCGCGGAACTGTCCCCATCCCCAATAATGATTTTAGGATTGAAGTCGGACGTAAGGTCTCCCTCAAAGCACTCGAAGAAGCGGAAAAGAACTTCGGATCCTATGCCATCGTCTTGATTCAAAAAAATCCACTGATTGAAGAACCCACGGTTGATGATATTGAAACCTATGGTGCTTTAGTCAAAGTGCAGATGAAAATCAAGCTTCCTAACGATGCTTATAAAGTCAAACTTCAAGTCATGAACCGCATTAAGGTCAAAGAGTATTTCTTAACCGACCCTTATTTTGTTGTTGAATATCAAGAACATGATACCGTTTCAGGGAATGTCGATGAAGAAGTCACCTTGATCAAGATGATTGTTCAAGAGGTCGCCAATCATGCACAAACGATTCTCATTCCCAATAACCAAGTCTTAGAGAAAGTCCAACAAGGATTATCCTCAGATAAGGTTTGTGATATCATCGTATTCAACTTGAAGACACCGGATCAACAGAAATACAAGTACTTAGAAGAAAACAACTTAAACAATCGTTTAAGAATGCTTTTAGAAGATATCAATAAGCAAAAGATGATCGTCGATCTTGAACAAAAGAT
>CALKAH010000330.1 GCA_937983315.1 uncultured Acholeplasmataceae bacterium
AAGCTGTATTTACGGGGATTTCATATTTTTATGATAACTCATCTTCGAGTGGTAATAGCCTTTATGCAACACGTACAAGTGCAAATATCACGATTACATCCCGTAAATATGAATACATCTATAATTCAGGAACCGGACAATGGATGAGAACAACCTATGAAAAATCATCAAGTCGCACCGAGGTTCGTCTTTATGGTCGTCGTTATGAACGTGAAGGTTATGATTCAGCAACGTATGAAAACTATCAGACAGAAGTCGTTTCAAGAAGTGCAAAACCTGCTCATGATAGTACAGGATGGACAGCAGTTTCAGGATCGACAGTTGCTGTAGGTACGCTTCAAGAATACAAATATGAACATGACTTACCCCTATACAATCAAGTATGGGATGTCGAATCAACCAAAGTGACTGGTACAACCTCAACGACTCAAGTCCCCAATGGTTATTATCTTTTTGGTGTGACCTTGCCTGTTCCTATGATTACAGAAGATCCTAATGACAATGTCGGTGAATATGTGTATGGTTCAACATTCCCAATGATTACAGATACCATACTTCAACAATATATTTACTTCTCAGAAAACGGAAATCTGTCCCCAACATTCATTAACGCTCGCCCGAATGGGATGTATGTTCTTGCGACATCATCAGGTTCAACATTCGGATCAATTCTTCCTGCAAACCTCAAGTTTGATCAGATGTTACCCTTATACAGTGAACCAGGACAATTACCTGCATATGATGTCAATTACGATTCACCAACGCGCATCATGGCATCCGCTTCAACCCTTTATTCTGCTTTACAAAGCGATTATGAGTCATTATTTCAGACGGTTTATTCCGATAAGTCACGCTTACTTGATGGAAATCAAAATACCCTTCAACTCATTGAAGATGAAGGTTCTTATACAAAACTTTATTTACCGACAGTTGTACAACCGACAACCATGACACCACGAGGATTTATTACGTTTAACCTCAACCTAAAATCACTCGATTTTACACAAAGTAATCTATCAACAGTGACCTACAATATGATCGGTGAACTTCTACCCAAAAACGCGATTTTAGCGAAGACGATTGAAGATTATTACGGGCTTCCCTATGGAAGTGATGTCTCTGCATATGTTTCAAGCTATCAACAACTCTTAGAGGATTTCGCAAACCCCGATATTCCCATGGATCAAAAAGTTGATTTGACACCCGAATGGAGTTATACCTTTGATATCAATAACCCTCAGACCGGTCTTGTCACATTAGGTTATTTGACTTCTTACAGTGAAGTCTCACAACAATTATCTTCATTTTTAAATGATAATTATGTGACTGATTATGAAATTCGTTTAAATGTTAGTTATAACGTCACACATACACTGCCCTATCTCTACAGCTATCAAATCGATGGTGGAACCATTCGCACGACGATTGTACAAAATATTACGGTTGAACCCGTCGATACTTCATTAGTCTTTACATTTAGAGATCCTTCAGGTGTACTCCCTCTTGGTACTGACATTCTTAATCTCGGTAGTACAGAAAGCGATAATGTCGTCTTAGAATTTAATGACCCCGTCAGTGGATTATGGGTTGCTGTTGACTATGCGGATTTTGGATTAACATCAACGGTGATTCAAAACGTCACCAACCGCCCCTTTAGTTTTACTTTAACAGTTAATCCGATGCTTAAAGGTGGCGAATATCGTGTAGGTTTTAGATTGTTACCTTATCAAGATACAAAGACATACTATACATTTACGAAAGGAAACTCGACATTAAGAAATATCACTCAACTTGAACATTATTCATCAGGAACCGTGATCCCTAGCGCGACAACATTCCAATCCTATGTCAATTTTGGTTATGTTTTTGATTTCTCAAGTATGATTCCTACGCCTGTTTCTAATCAGGATGCAAAAGCTTATCAAGATCAAGTTCTGTATTATACTTTACCCTTTATTGACCGACTTGAAATTTCTGATTTTGCACAGATTATCAGTGTCGAACAACTTACAACAACCTACACAGCTCAAGGATTTAGAATTTATAACTTGAGATACACGATTCGAAGTGAAAGTGGTGTCAATACCGTTTGGAATCATCAACTGATTGAAAGAGCAGCAAGTATCGTTGATGTCTATCGCAATAATAATAAAGTTGTCATGGATGGAACGCATCCTGTTGTGGTTTCACGTGAATCTGCATCAACAGCCATTTCGATCAATTATGGCATTGATCCAAACTATGATGAAAACATTTATAATTTAATAGCTGATAACCCTAATGCATATTTTGATGTGACTCCTTCGGATGTGACAGGGTTTAGTGTGTCGGTAACGGATAACTACTTAGTCTTTACTGTCGATCAAAGTGCACTTGCAGGAACTTACACATTCAATATACAATATGTTCGAACAGGTGATTCACCCATCAATATGGGTTCAGTCTACATCCAAAAGAGTCCAGGTACCAATGCTTATTTAATTGATATTCAGTTTGCTGAACTTGCAACAGAAACAAACTACGCGAAGATCTATGTCTCAGATGCAGCTGGTATTCCTATTGTTGGAAGTCCTTATGAACCCTCGATCTATTATGCAGGTATCGACTACGACGGTGCGAATACTGCTGGCATTACGAACTTTAGAGTCGACGGTCAAGTTTCTAACATTCCACTTGATGAATATATCCCCTATTTCTTAAACTACTTACCTACTGGAGCAACCATTGCAAGAAAACTTCCAGATAATTCATACAGTGCAGAAGTCGATGGACCCGATGATCCGGATATCGCAGGACTTGCTGCTGACTTCACTTCGCAAGAAGGTGTGAGTGAAAATGATGATATTATCATCACCTATCGTGTGACATCAGAAGATGGTTTGCACATGGTCTACTATCACATCACGGTGACTGACGTTACGTATAACGTATCTTATATTTTTGATGTGATCTATGAAGGCAATGCATTAAAGCCTGATCTAAGTGGTATTGTGATTGTGATCAATGTAAGAAATATGACCACAAATCTTCCTGTGACCGATACGATAGTCACAACACTCCCACAATTTACAACTGTAACAGGTTATACGAATTCCACGAATTTAATGTACATGTTAGGTTTTGATACGTATAAATTTAGATTTGGTCGTAATAAGAGTGGTTTCTTCTCGTTCAATGTCAAAGTTTTAGATCCAGATGGCAGATCGGAAGAGCGTCGTGTAGGGAAAGAGTGTAGATCTCGGTGG
>CALKAH010000331.1 GCA_937983315.1 uncultured Acholeplasmataceae bacterium
TACTCTTCATCTTAGCCATCACCTTGATTATGCATCGTATTTTCAAGAAAAAACGTCCATAAACCAAGCCCAAATCTAAAGACACGTATCCAGTCGTGTCTTTTTTGTTTTTTTCTCGATTTTTTTACACAAAAACGTTGACATCACTCCTCATTCGTTATATAATAAACACGCTGCGTAAAAAGCGCAAAATTCGAGTAACGCGATGGCTTAATAAAGCCGTGAAGATTTTGTAAATCAAAAAAAGAAACACATGGATATGTGTTAAAAGAAAGGAGATCTACAAATGCCAACAATTTCGCAACTTGTTAAAAACGGAAGAACGGACAAAAAGTACAAATCAAAGTCACCTGCACTCGGCTACGGCTTCAACAGCAAAAAGAAGCTTGAATCCGAATACAGTTCACCACAAAAGCGTGGGGTTTGCACCCGTGTTACAACCATGACACCTAAGAAACCAAACTCTGCTCTTCGTAAATATGCCCGTGTACGTTTAAGCAACCAAACCGAAGTGACCGCCTACATCCCAGGTGTTGGACATTCACTCCAAGAACACAGCGTCGTGCTGATTCGTGGTGGACGTGTCAAGGACCTTCCAGGGGTACGTTATCACATCGTACGTGGTACATTGGATGCTTCCGGTGTTGCTAACCGCAAACAAGGTCGTTCCAAGTATGGCGCTAAACGTCCAAAGGCTGCACCTGCAGGAAAACCCGGCGTTAAAGGTGCAACTCCTGCAAAACCAGCAGGTAAGAAGTAAGAAAACAAACCCCTAAAAAAATTCATTTATCACTAGAAAGGAAGAAGGTGAACTCATGCCACGTAAAGGACATGTCGTAAAACGCGATGTTTTACCCGACCCAATTTACCAATCAAAGCTTGTAACCCGTGTTGTCAATACCATTATGGAACAAGGCAAAAAAGGTACAGCTCAAGGCATTCTTTATGGAGCTTTCAACCGGATTAAAGAAGCAACCGGTAAAGATCCCATTGATGTCTTCAATGAAGCAATGGCCAACATTATGCCTGTCATCGAAGTTCGTTCCCGTCGTATCGGTGGACAGAACTACCAAGTACCAACTGAAGTTAGACCTGCAAGAAAAACAGCTTTAGGATTGAGATGGTTAATCAGCTACGCTCGTTTGCGTAATGAAAAAACCATGGAAGAAAAATTAGCAAAAGAAATCATGGATGCATCACAAGGATTAGGTGGTGCTGTAAAGAAACGTGAAGACGTACACCGCATGGCTGAAGCAAATAAAGCATTTGCTCACTATCGCTGGTAATTAAGGAGATTTTATTATGCCTCGTGTATTCCCATTAGAGAGAACCCGTAATATCGGTATTATGGCCCATATTGACGCGGGTAAAACGACGACGACTGAGAGAATCCTCTTCCACACCGGAAAGATTCACAAGATCGGTGAGGTTCACGATGGTGCTGCTACAATGGACTGGATGGAACAAGAACAAGAACGCGGGATTACAATCACATCCGCTGCAACAACAGCGTATTGGAACAATCACCGCATCAATGTCATTGATACCCCAGGTCACGTTGACTTCACGGTTGAAGTTTCAAGATCACTGCGTGTTTTAGACGGTGCAGTCACCGTACTTGACGCGCAAGCCGGGGTTGAGCCACAAACAGAAACTGTTTGGAGACAAGCCACCGAATATAAAGTTCCAAGAATCGTGTATATCAATAAGATGGACAAGATTGGTGCTGATTTTGAGCGCGCTATCAAAACTATTCACAACCGCTTAGGTGTCAAAGCGTATGCCATTCAATATCCCATCGGCGCAGAAGCTGATTTCAAAGGGATTATTGACATCATTGAACGTACAGCAGTCATCTATGACGGATCTGCCGATGAAGCAAGCAAGCTGGTAGCCATTCCCGCACACCTCGTTGACATCGTTGAAAAGAAAAGAGAAGAACTCATCGAAGCTGTTGCAGATTTCGATGAAGAATTAATGATGAAGTATTTAGAAGGTGAAGATATCTCAGTTGCAGAAATTAAATCTGCGATTCGTAAAGGTACTTTAGCAGTCAAATTCTTCCCCGTCCTCTGCGGATCATCCTTTAAAAATAAGGGTGTGAAGAAGATGCTTGACGCGGTTGTTGACTACTTACCCGCACCAACTGATATTGATTCAGTGATTGGCCATGACTCACATGGTAATGAAGTTGTACGTCATCCATCCGATGATGAACCATTTACTGCATTAGCATTCAAAGTCATGACTGACCCCTATGTTGGACGTTTAACATTCTTTAGAGTCTATGCAGGTCAAATCTCTGCTGGATCTTACGTATTAAATACCAACAAGAACAATAAAGAAAGATTTGGACGTGTGCTTCAAATGCATGCGAACCACAGAGAAGAAATAAAGGAAGTGTTTGCAGGTGATATCGCTGCTGTTGTTGGACTAAAAGATACGACAACCGGTGATACGTTAACCTCTGAAAAGGATGACATCATCTTAGAATCCATGCATTTCCCAGAACCTGTTATCAACGTTGCGATTGAACCAAAGACCAAACAGGATCAGGAAAAAATGGGTGTTGCACTCCAAAAACTTGCTGAAGAAGATCCTACATTTAAGACCTATACTGACCAAGAAACCGGTCAAACGATTATTGCAGGTATGGGTGAGCTTCACCTTGAAATCATCGTCGATCGTATGAAGCGTGAATTCAAAGTTGAAGCAAACGTTGCTGAACCTCAAGTCTCTTACCGTGAAACGATTGCCGGCACAGCAGACATTGAAGGTAAGTTCATCCGCCAATCCGGTGGTCGTGGACAATATGGTCACGTTGTCATCAAGTTCGAACCAAACCCCAATAAAGGATTTGAATTCGTTGATAAGGTTGTTGGTGGTGTCATTCCTCGTGAATACATTCCCGCAGTCCTCAAGGGTCTTGAAGAAGCACTGCCTAACGGTATCATTGCAGGTTATCCACTCATTGACGTGAAGGCAACCCTCCATTATGGTTCATACCATGATGTTGACTCCTCAGAAATGGCGTTTAAAATCGCTGCATCCATGGCACTCAAGGAATGTAAGACGAAAGCAAACCCCATCATCCTTGAACCTATCATGGACGTTGAAGTTGTTGTTCCCAAGATCGGAAGAGCACACGTCTGAACTCCAGTCACCGAATACGATCT
>CALKAH010000332.1 GCA_937983315.1 uncultured Acholeplasmataceae bacterium
TCCAAGTCGTTGGCATCTCATTATTCTTTGTTGCCATCTCAAACGTGATGACAGGATCACTACGAAGCTATGGTCATGCACGCTATATCACTTATGTCGTTGTCGTGGGGAATATCTTAAATATTATAGGTAATGCTATACTCATTAATGGATATCTAGGATTCCCAAGATTAGGCATATTAGGCGCAGCGATATCCACACTCATTGTACGTTTCTTCATGTTAAGTGCGTATCTCTTCTTGTTATATAAGGTCATTGGTCTACGTCCAAAGCATCTACGTATAGATATCCAAACAACCAAACAGGTTCTTCAAATTGGTCTTCCAAGTGCATTGGAAGTATGGACTTATACACTGATGCAAGGTATCGTATTAAGCATGATCAATCAATTAGGACCTGAATACACAACAGCAAGAACATACATCAACACCATCTTAACCTACATCTACATTTTCAGTCTTGCATTTGCTGCAGCTAATGCCGTCATGACGGGTTACTACATCGGTGAAAGAAACTTTAATAAAGCCCATCAAGAAACACTGAAAACTGCATTTCGTAGTTTTTTGGTTGTCCTTTCCATGACACTGATTGTCAATCTAACATCAGGTCTCATTTTAAGTTTTTTCACACAAAATGAAGTTATCGTTAAGACAGTAAGAACAGTCTTATGGGTTGCGATTATCCTTGAGTTCAGTCGGAGTCTCAACCTCATCTTCATTCAAGCTTTACGTTCAGCAGGCGATACGACTTTCCCGCTTGTTATGGCTATTTTAAGCATGCTCGGGGTAGCAGCAACCATGGCTTATGTTCTCGGTATTCATCTCGGATTAGGTTTACTGGGTATCTATATAGCATATGCGATGGATGAGCTTTTACGAGGTATATTGATGCTAACGCGATGGCAATCAAGAAAGTGGGAACATAAGAGTAAATACATTGAAAATACGGTCTAGTTCATGAGGTTTTTATCGCTTGATAAAGCGATGAAAATTGATGAAAAAAACCCGACAATTTATCTTGACATTTAGGCATAAATTGGTATAATAATATATGCGCTTAGACGTTGGCCCGTTGGAGAAACGGTTAACTCACATGCCTTTCACGCATGCATTCACGGG
>CALKAH010000333.1 GCA_937983315.1 uncultured Acholeplasmataceae bacterium
CCTGGCCATTCATCTATTATTATTTTTATTATCGCTTACTTAAACTGTATCATCCCACTGTTGAAAACATCAACACAAAGATTCCATATTGGATTGAAAGTTCTCTGATTGCACTCATTTTATTGATCATTGGCATCATCGTTCTTTCGATCATTTTTTAGGAGAAAAACATGCTTATTGGACTTATCATTATCATTTTATCCATTTCAATCGATCAGATCACGAAGATTTTAGCCCGTACGCTGTTACCCCTTAATGGTCCTGATGTGGTATGGATTCCTGGTTTATTTGAGGTTTCCTATCATCAAAATCCAGGGATGTCCTTTGGTGCACTCGAAGGTCAACAGCTCTTATTTATGATTGCAACCATCATTGCTCTAGGTCTTTTTGGTTATCTTTTTAAGGACTCTGATTACAAAAACAAGAAAGTTTATAGCCTTGCTATTGCATTTTTCATTGCAGGAACATTAGGAAATGCAATTGATCGTGCACTTTATGGATATGTCATTGACTTTATGCATTTTCCATTCCTTGATGGATTGTTGAATGCCATCGGTTTATCGAACTTTTATAACAATTGGGCAGATATGTTTTTAAGTGCAGCGATCGTTTTATTTGCGATTGATCTCTTTATCTTGGATGAAAAGCGAAAGAAGGAGTTGAAAAAACGTGAAACAACACCTCAAAGTGAATGAATCACTGGTAGGACTCCGGCTTGATCATGCATTGAATGAACATCTTTTTAATGATAAAAGTCGCAATTATGTTCAAAAACTCATCAAAGATGAATCGTGTTTGGTCAATGGAAAAGCTGTCAAAAGTGGTTATCAACTTCGTTTAAACGATATCATCGAGATTGAAGAACCTGAAGCCAAACGATTAGATCTCGAAGCTGTTGATTTAAAACTTGATATCGTTTATGAAGATGATGACGTGGTTGTGATCAATAAACCTCAAGGGATGGTGGTGCATCCGGCTTCGAGTTATCACGAACCAACTTTAGTTCATGGATTACTTCACCAAATTGATGAACTATCAACGATTAATGGCGTCATCCGTCCAGGAATTGTTCATCGGATCGATAAAGATACCTCAGGATTACTCGTTGTCGCCAAAAATGATGCAAGTCATCAATTTCTCTCATCAGAACTTCAAGAACACACCATCATCAGACAATATGTCGCATTAGTTTACGGAGATTTTGTTGAGAATGAAGGAACCATTGATGCACCGATTGCACGACACCCCAAAAATCGTTTGAAGATGGCTGTTGTTGCAACCGGTAAGCATGCCAAGACTCATTTCAAAGTTCTTGAACGATTTGGACAGTTCACGCTTGTTCAATGCCAGCTGGAAACAGGACGGACACATCAAATTCGTGTCCATATGGCTTACATTCACCATCCAGTTGTCGGAGATCCCATCTATGGACCCAAAGAAGTGATTGGAAAAGATGGACAATTTCTACATGCCCAACAACTCACATTCACTCACCCAACAAAAAAGGAGCAGATGACCTTCACGGCCGATTTGCCCCCAACATTTCACGATTTTTTAAACGAACTTAGACAAACGTCTGTTTCGTAATATTCTTATAATTGACTTTCGCAATCAAGGGTAGTATATGCTGCCCTTTTATTTCGACAACTTGACGAATTTGATCATCAACATCTTTGCCTGCACCCTTGAGCAGATCCACACCAATCTTTTCACTATACTCCTTCATCTTGACTAAAAAGGCATAACGTGCGATGATGGATGCAGCAGCAACACTCAAGTGAACTTGTTCGGCTTTGGTATGAAAATCAATATCACGATAAATCAGGGTTTCTTCTCGGATGTAATTAAAGTATAATTGAGGTGTGCAGAATTGATCAACGATCACAGGAACTTGATGTTCAAGTTTCGATGTGGTCTTCACAATGGCTTGATTGTGCAGTAAAGCTTTGATTTTATTCAAGTTATAACCTTGAGATGCAAGCTCATTATATTTTTTTGGAGGTAAGATGAGCAGGGAGTGAACGACTCGTTTTGCTATCTTAGGTGCCATTTGGATGATCATTTTATCGGTGATATTCTTAGAATCTCTGACATTTAATGATTCTAAGAAGGCAATATCGTTGATATCTGCATAAGCTGAACAAACGACAATTGGACCAAAAACATCACCAGTTCCCACTTCATCGGATCCGATGGCTGCATAATCTTCGCGTCCTAAATGTTTCTTAATTGAAATGAGCTCATGCGTAATTTCTTTGCCCTGTAATAATACCTTGCCGGTTTTATAGGCAAGGATATCAATCATGTTATGAACAGCGTGAAAAAGAAGGTAGGGGTTTTGATCCTCTACGACATGGTATTGATAGACACGATGGAGTTTTTCAAGCTCTACTTCGCTGACGTTGATCGTGTAAAATTTCATTCAAAGACTCTCCTGTATACATCAATTATATCACAAAAATTCAAAAAAAGGTGTTACTTATGCGATTTATGACGAAACCACTTGAACTTCATCTCATCTTAGAAAAGGTCGCTTCTCGTGCGAAATCTGATACGATTTCACGTGAGATTTTGTCGCTAGAACCGATGATTGATCCCGATATGATTGAACGTTTATTGGGTGAAGTTTCTGATATGGTCTCTCTTATTGAGAGACAAGGAACGCTTCCTATCATTGAAAATTATGATATCCATCAACTCATTCATTATGCAAGTTTAGATCGAATCTTTACCCTTCAAGAGATGCTCTATATACGTTTATTCTTGGTGATGGAAAAAGATCTGATTCATTACAGACAAGAAGCAGAAAAAAATCGGATTAGCTTTGGACGAATGGGTGTCTATATTCAAAGCATTTTTCACCATGGGTCATTACTCAATTACATCAATGAAAGACTTGACCCAGATGGCCAAATTCTAGATGACGCTTCAATCGAACTTTCTCATATCAGACGCAGTCAACGCAAGATCGAAAAACAAATTCAAGAACGTCTTCAAAAGTTTATTGTCGATCATTCCTCACTTCTTAATGAGTTTGTGATTGTGATGCGAAATGATCGCTTTTGTATACCGGTGAAAGATGCCTTTAAAAACAAGATAAAAGGCGTGATTCATGATGTCTCATCATCGAAACAAACGGTGTATATTGAACCAGAAGTAACCCGTCAAATGACAGCTGAACTTGAATCGCTTAAGGTACAAGAAGAAAAAGAAGTTGAACGCATTATCGCGTTGATGTCAGAAGAAATTTCTAAATCAAAAGATACTTTAAAAGACAATCTCGATCTTTTCTTAACCCTTGACTTTACGCAAGCTAAAGCCCTCTATGCAAGAGAAATTGCTGCAACAAAACCAAAAATAAACACAGAGGGGATCATCTCATTGATCCGTGCTAAACACCCACTTTTAGACCCTACAACAGCGGTTCCGATCCATGTTGAACTCAATGATGACATCCGAACACTCTTGATTACAGGACCCAATACAGGCGGTAAAACAGTCGCATTAAAAACGGTTGGATTACTCACCCTCATGACACAAAGTGGTTTATTGATCCCTGCGTCTGAGACCTCAAATGTCGCGCTTTTTGAGCAGGTGTTTGCTGATATAGGCGATGAACAATCCATTTTGCAATCGTTATCGACCTTCTCTTCTCATTTGACAAAGATCATTCAGATGATTCAAGAAATCGATGATCGTAGTCTTGTTTTACTCGATGAGCTTGGAAGTGGAACCGATCCAAACGAAGGTGTTTCATTGGCGATGGCGATCTTAAATGAACTCACCAGATACAATATTCGTATGATGGTGACCACACACTACTCTGAGTTAAAAATGTATGCATACGAAATGCCTCATATGGCCACCGCATCGGTCGCATTTGATAAACAATCACTCAAACCACTCTATTTTCTCCAAATGGGAACCACAGGTTCTTCACATGCATTCTTAATCGCAAGACGCTTAGGTCTACAAGAAAAAGTCGTTCAAGATGCTGAACATATCTATGAAGGTAGACAGACGGATCTTGCTAAAATCATGGAAAAATTGAATGATGAAATGCTCTACTTAGAAAAAGAAAAAGAACGTGTTGCCAATGAACTTGAGCACGCTCAAGAAGAAAAGAAGAATTATCAACAAGCCAAGGATAAATTATTAAAAGAACAAGATCGTATCTTAGAATCGATTCGTGCAAAAGAAGAAGCTAAATGGCAACTCCTTAAAGAAGAAGTCTTAGCAATCATCAAATCGCTTCAATCGAAAAAGGAATTAACCAATCCTGAGCTTGCTCAGATCAAGTATCAGCTCAATCAAACCATATCAAATGATGATCGTATCACATTTGATGATGAAATTAGGGTTGGTGATGATGTCTTTATTCTCAGTTACCAACAATATGGAAAGGTGAAAACGATCAAAGATGACGATATTCGTGTCGTTTTCGGTAAATTTGACTTATCCTTTAAAAAATCGGATCTTCGTAAAGATAAACCCAAAATATCTCCTCAAAAAACGGTCAGAAAAGAAAAAATCGATAGTGGAACAACACCATCGAGACAAGCTAGTCTTGAACTCGATTTACGCGGTTATCGTTTTGAAGAAGTGAAGGAAGCGATTGATCAAGCGATTGATCGTGCCATGCTATCAGGTTTATCATCGATGCGTATCATTCATGGTTTTGGTAGTGGAGCAGTTCGAAAAGCTGTCCATGATTATATCAAATCATCGCCTTATATCACATCCCATCGCTATGGCGGTGAAGGAGAAGGACTCAATGGTGTAACCATTATTACATTGAAATGAGTGCGTACCCCTTGAATTTTATGTTCTTTACACATATAATAGAGGGTGAAAATAATAAAGAAATGAGGAAAATTTAATGATTGACTATCAAGGACAAAATTATCAAGACGTGATCGGACAACAAGGATTAGTAGTTGTACAATACTTTGCTACATGGTGTGGACCATGCAAAATGTTGAAACCCGTATTAGAATCACTTTCCACTGAACTTAACGATGTCAAGTTCTACCGTGTCGACATTGACCTCTTTAGAAACCAAGCGATTGAAGCAGGTATTCGTAGCGTACCAACCGTTGTACTTTATAAAGACGGTGAAGAAGTCGATCGCCAATCAGGTTACCAACCTAAAGAACGCGTTCAATCTTGGATGAATCAGTTTAGATAATCAAAGCACGCAAGTGCTTTTTTTATTTCCTCTTTTTTTCTATTTACGGTATAATAGAAAGAGGTGATCACATGGATGGTTTTCTTCTCATCAACAAACCTGTGGGATGGACATCACATGACGTTGTTGCAAAGATTAAACATAAGTTTAAGATTGATAAAGTGGGACATACTGGGACGCTTGATCCTTTTGCAAGTGGCCTTTTAATTCTCTGTTTAGGGAAAGCAACCAAACTCGCCTATATGTTTTCCAATCTCGATAAAACCTATGAAGGAACCATTCGATTAGGAAAACATTATGATACATATGACACTACAGGTCGTGTTGAAAAAACGATGACCCCTCAGGTCAATGAACACATGATTAAAGAGAAGATGTCATCGTTTATCGGATCCTACGCTCAAGTACCTCCGATGTATTCTGCGATTAAAGTAGAAGGACAAAAACTCTACGACCTTGCAAGAAAAGGTACTGAGATTGAAAGAGAAGCCAGAACCATTGACATCGATCGTTTTGAGATGACATCGTCCTATCATGATCATGCATTTGATTTTATCGCACATGTCTCAAAAGGGACATACATCAGAAGCCTTGCTGTTGATCTTGCCCAACGATTAGAGACGTATGGTGCACTTTCACGACTACATCGATTAACTGTGGGTCCTTATCACATTGAACACGCAAAAACAATGGAAACCGTGACGCTCGATGATGTTGTGACACTGACCTCTTTTTTTGAACACACACCGAGTATTGTATTAAACGATTATATGATTAAATTGGTTAAGAATGGAATTTACCTTGATGAAAGACAACTGATCACTCAAGAGCCTTTCTTGGTACGTGATCAACATCAACACATGGTAGCATACTATACCATCCATGAGGGAACAACCTATCGACCAGTCATCATTTTTTAAAGGAGTTTTATGAAAATACAGGCTGCACCCTATCAACTCATCACGAATCAAGATCCAATAACCATCACGATGGGGAATTTCGATGGTCTACATTTGGGTCACCAACAGCTTATTGAACGTGTGCTTTCGTATCCGGATACAAAGCATGGTGTTTTAACATTTGACCCACATCCATCTTCTGTCCTTCGCAAACAATCATTTAGAACCTTGACACAAAAAGAAGATAAAATCAATCTATTCGCGAAATATCCTTTGGATTATGCATTTATTGTGGAATTCAACTTAGCATTTTCACAATTATCAGTCGATGAATTCATTCAATTTTTGCGCAATCTTCATGTAAAACGTCTCGTCATTGGACGTGATGCACGCTTTGGTTATCGTGGAGAAGGAACGATTGCCGATTTAAAGAAATACTTCTTTGTTGATGTCGTTGAAGACTTAGTTTATAACCATACCCGTGTATCAACGACCTACATCAAAGACTTTTTATCCATGGGTGATTTAGGTTCTGCACGAAAACTCCTTAATCGCCATTATGATGTTAAGGGGATTGTTGTACATGGCAATCGGATTGGTCATAAGCTTGGTTATCCTACAGCCAATATTGATTTTGGAAACTATTTTCTTCCACAAAGTGGAGTTTATTATGTGAAAGTCATGGTTGATGACATCTGGTATCACGCCATGGCAAATATTGGTAATAACCCAACACTCAATTATAGTTTTGACAAACGATTAGAGATTCATATCCTTGATTTCAATAAAAACATATATGGAAAAAGGATCACTGTCGTCTTCCTTCATTACTTACGTCAAGAGCTCAAATTCAGAAATAAGAAAGAACTGATTGAGCAAATTAAGAAAGATGAAGCGGCCATTCGAAAATTAATCATTTAAAAAAAGATATGTTATAATAAAGATAACGAGGTGATTATATGAAACTAATTATCGCAATCGTATCCAATGATGACGCGAACAAGGTTCAAAAAGCATTAGTGAAAGATCGTTTTTTCTCGACTCGTTTGGCAACCACTGGTGGTTTCTTGCGTGCAGGAAACGTCACGTTTATGATTGGGGTCAACGATGAAAAAGTTCCACAAGCCTTAGAAATCATCGAAGCACACAGCAAAAAGCGAACAAAACTAGTTCCCAATACCATTGTGAACGAATTTGGTTCATTCTCCGCGTTACCCATTGAAGTCGAAGTCGGTGGAGCCACCGTATTTGTTCTCAATGTGGACCAATTTGTCAAAATTTAGGAAATTAACCTTGCATTTTTGACCAAATATGATACAATGAAAAAGGCGTTAACAAGGATAG
>CALKAH010000334.1 GCA_937983315.1 uncultured Acholeplasmataceae bacterium
AAGCGCGAATCGATATCGCCAATCAACATCACTGTCAAATTGAACAAGTCACATGCCAAGGGTGTGGAGGACTTACAGAAGCTTGCTGGTGTCATGGATGTAAGATTTTAGCATGTCTTGATGAAAAAGGATATCGGTATTGCCATGAATGTTCATCATTTCATGAGAAAACATGTGAGATTCATCAACATCTTGCCAATATCTATACAAGAATAGGTGTTGACTTGCGTGAAAATCTATTGCGCATTCAAGAAGGTCATGTGGATCAATGGTTAGAAGAACAGAATCAAAAACATCGATGTGTTGTGTGTCACCATCCTCTATCGGTGTGGGATTCATCATGTCCATCTTGTGGACATAACATCAAAAAATAAAGATCAAACAATCAAAAAAGAGAACATGCAAGAGCATCGTTCTCTTTTGATTTATCGTGTGAAGATTGATGTCACATCATCAAATGTTTGATATCACGGATAAGATGTTTAATCTCATCTTGTGTAGTCCGATAGGTTGTGACCAGTCGAATAGTTTTTGTGTTGCCATAATCATGCCAAATTTCAAATGTATAGTTTTTCAAGAGGGCATCCACCACATGAGTCGGTAGGGTAATGAACTGTTGATTTGTTGGGGTTTCCTTAAAATCAAGACCTAACCCATGCAGTTCATGGACGAGGATTTCAGCCATGTGGTTTGCTTGTTGACCGATTTCAAAAAAGAGCTGATTTTCAAATAAAACTTCGAATTGGATACCTGCAACAAATCCTTTTGCGAGTAAACCACCTTGTTGTTTGATGGAATAGCGGAAGAATTCATCCATTTTTGGATCTTTCATGACGACTGCTTCACCAAGTAATGCACCATTCTTGGTTCCACCGATATAAAAGAGATCGGTATATAATGCGATGTCATGTAGGGTTAGATCATTGGGTTTCGATGTCAAAGCAACGCCTAAGCGAGCGCCATCTAAATATAAGTATAAGCCGAGTGATTGACACATGTCATAGAGCGACTTCAGTTCTTGTTTCGTGTAAATCTGTCCTGTTTCAGTCGCATTTGATATGTAAACCATTCTGGGTTTAACCATATGCTCATCTGAATGACGCTGATAGACACTTTTAATCATGGAAGGTGTCAATTTCCCGTCTTCAGTGGGTACACTGATAATCTTATGACCTGTCGCTTCAACGGCTCCCGTTTCATGAACTTCAATATGACCTGTATCAGCTGAAATAACCGCTTCATATGGTTTCAAAAGATGAGCAATCACGGTTTTATTCGCAGACGTACCACCTGTCATCAAATGAATATACCCATCAAAACCAATCGCTTGTTTAAGACACGCTTTAGCACGTTCGACATGAGTATCCATGCCATAACCGAGATGAGTTTCGTTTTGGAGCTCGACGAATCGTTTTAAAATGGTTGGATGTGCGATATCGCTATAATCGTTACGAAAATGAATCATCATATCACCCTCTTCTTCATGATTATAGCATAGAAAAAAAGAGAAGCACACGGCTTCCCTTAACTTCTTACAAATGGATTAAACTTTTTTTCATGTCCAATATCGGTAGGTCTTCCATGTCCAGGATAGACAACGGTGTCTTCATCAAAAAGCTGATACATACGCTTAATCGAACGATAGATCACTTGAGAATCGGATAACGGAATATCTGTTCGACCGATACTTTGATAAAATAACGTGTCACCAGAAAAGAGGATATGATCGGTTTGGAGTACTGTACTTCCTTCGGAATGTCCAGGTGTTTCATAGATGGTCCATAAATGACCAATCGCTTCAAACGTTTCTAAATCATGAACCCAAATATCGACAGGAATTTCATAACCAAGTTGATTATATGTGCTTTTGCCCATCCAAATACGATCCTTATAAGGTGCATACACGAAAACATCAAAAAGGCTTTTCATCTGTTTAACGCCACCAACATGATCAGGATGACCATGTGTGATATAGATTGCTTCAACGGTTAGTTCATTTTTTTTAATGTATTTGACAACATCATCGCTCTCATAACCCGGATCGATGATGAGTGCTTTGTTTTCTTCACTCACAATGTAGCAGTTACTACGTAAACTACCCAGTGAAAACTTCATAATTTCCATTTAAATCACCTGTTGCATTATATCATATTTTTAAAGAATACCAAGTCTTTTTAGCTTGTTTAAAGCCATTCATATCAAGTAAGCGTTATCTTTTGTCTCTTTCATGCAAAGAGAGACCAAATTGTATATAATGAATGTGCTTAAGGAGTTGAACATATGAAAATCGCACAAAATTATACCGAGCTCATCGGGCATACGCCCTTGTTACGACTTCGTCATCTTGAAAAGATGTTTAACCTCGATGTTGAACTTGTAGCAAAACTCGAAAATCATAACCCACTTTCAAGTGTTAAAGATCGATTAGCGTTTGCACTGATTGAATCGATTGAACAGCAGCATACCATCACAAAAGACACCCATTTTGTTGAACCAACATCCGGCAATACCGGTATTGGTTTAGCCTTTATTTGTGCGGCTAAAAACTATAAACTGACCTTAGTGATGCCATCATCTGTCTCGAAAGAACGGGTTCAAATTGTCAAAGCATTGGGCGCTGAAGTCATCTTGACAGATGCAAGTTTAGGGATGAAAGGTTCTATCGCTTATGCATATGAAATGAAAGCGAGCAATCCCCATGTGATCATCCCGATGCAATTTGAAAATGAAGCCAATCCAAAGATGCATAAAAAAACAACAGCACGTGAAATACTTGAAGATACCGATGGAGTCGTTGATTATTTTATTGCTGGTGTTGGAACAGGTGGGACAATCACAGGTGTCGGTGAAGTTTTAAAGGAACACATCAGTCACGTCAAGATTATTGCAGTTGAACCTAAAGATTCTCCAGTCTTATCAGGCGGTCAACCAGGATCTCATAAAATTCAAGGGATTGGTGCAGGATTTATTCCTAAAGTGCTCAACATGAACGTCATTGATGAAATTATCCCAGTCACGAATGATGATGCTTTTGAACACGCACGTTTACTTGCGAAAACAGAAGGTGTATTTGCAGGTATATCATCAGGTGCTATTCTTTATGCTGCACTAACGATTGCCAAGCGTCCTGAATCAAAAGGGAAGCGACTTGTTTTTATTGTATGCGATACGGGTGAACGCTATTTATCAACCCCGCTTTATGACCTATGATGAAATGCACCATTGAAGATGTACAAGCTGTAAAAAAATTTGATCCTGCTGCCCCCTCGTGTGTGATGATTTATCTAACCTACCCAGGTGTCATTGCTTTAAGACGTCACCGAAGAGCTCATCGGTTATGGGTTAAAGGTTATAAAAACTTAGCACGATGGATGAGCTATCGCACACGAAAGATCACGGGTATTGATATCCACCCAGCGGCTAGGATAGGTCATGGTGTG
>CALKAH010000335.1 GCA_937983315.1 uncultured Acholeplasmataceae bacterium
ACCATGTGGTAATACGAGTGCACCTCTTAAATTTTGCTCAGCCTTTCTGGGGTCGAGGTTAAGTCTGAATGCAACTTCAACAGTAGCATTAAACTTGACATAAGAAGTTTGTTTTACTAAAGCCATCGCTTCTTCGACGGGATATTTCTTCGTCTTATCGATGAGTTTAGCGGCCTCAAGGTATTTCTTTCCTCTTTTCATATTCTTCCTCCTAAAATGTGGTCTAGCGGGATATCCTCCCACAATTTAGATAGCTAACGATCTAAATTATTCTGAAACGGTGATGCCCATCTGACGTGCAGTACCTGCGATGATTTTCATTGCTGCTTCAACGGTGTAAGCATTTAAGTCAGGCATCTTCTTTGTTGCAATGTCTCTTAACTGAGCTTGTGTGATGGTTGCAACCTTATCCTTCTTCGCGTTCTTCGAACCGGATTGAATGTTTGCAGCCTTTTTCAGTAAGTCACTTGCAGGTGGGGTTTTGGTCACGAATGAGAATGTACGGTCATCATAAACCGAGATAATCACTGGTACGACAAATCCCATTTGATCTTTTGTTGCTTCGTTAAATTGAGAACAGAATGCGGGAATGTTAACCTGAGCTTGACCAAGTGCTGGACCAACTGGTGGAGCTGGGTTAGCTTTGCCTGCTGCGATTTGTAATTTAACGACTTTTACAACCTTTTTTGCCATGAGACACAACCTCCTTCTTTACATAAGTATGTGGTATGAATTTCATTCTTCCACTATGGTGTGTTTTCACACGCGATATCATTCTATCATTTAGGGTGTTCTTTGTCAATTGAAAAAAGAAGTTTTATTTGATTTTAGCCCCAAAGGGGAAGAGTGCAAGTTGAGCCAGCTTAAACCATTGAATACCAAAAGGAATTCCAATGATGGTGATGCAGAAAAAGACACCAATTCCTAGATATCCAAGTGCCATTTCCCAACCAAAGAGAATCGCCCAGATGATGTTTGCAATCGGATGTTCAGAAACCCTTGTATCCACATCTTTCCCAAAGGGAAAAAGAACAAGACCTGCAAACTTAAATGCTTGAATTCCAAAAGGAATACCGATCACGGTTATGCAGAGTAAGAGACCGGCAATAAGCCAAAGCAGTGCAGCGATTGCGCCACCAAAAACAAACCATATGATATTACCTAAAAGTTTCATCGTTATAACCTCCTTCTTCTATTATAAACGAAAAACGCCTTGAGTTTAGGCGTTTTTAGTCTTTAAGTTGATAGAGGTAGGTCGTTGCATTGTATTCCCAAATCGCAGGTAATGATGTGATGTTGCTATAATTGGTTGTCCACCACGCATTATTGAGTGAACTTCGATTGTTCTGATAAACCGCAGTTGAAAAGGTTGCTTTTTGACCAGTAAGTTTGTTGTAAAGCGTATTGGAATTGACTAAAACAGAGGGATTGGATGCACGTCGGTAAATCGTTATTTGTGCACTTCTTGAATTGGTAAATGTGACGTTGTTACCGATTGCTCTTAATATACCTGATCTTACCGTATAGTTATTATTGCTTGGATTGGTCACATAAGAACGTAAAAATCCACTATAGAAGGTATCATTTGCAGTCACGGAACCTTGATTGCGTCCCACAATAGCTGCTGTACCAATACTCGTGTCTGTTGAGTTTGAGGTATTAGAAAGATTGGAGAATACAACCGCCCGATTGATGGTAACCGTTCCGGTTGCTAGTGTTGCACCAATGATACCACCTAGGTTGCTGACCGTGTTGGTTGAAACACTTGCTTCAACATAGAGATCAGATAAGGTGAGGTTAGCGTTATTGACCGTACCAATCACACCACCGCTACCATAAGTGTTGTTACTAAAACCACCCGATAGAGTTGTGTTGGTGATTTTGATATTTGAAATGGTTGCTGTGACTGTTGTCGTATCACCTGTGCCTGGTTGAGCAAGACCTGCTAGCGCACCCACTGGATAAGCGGTATTTGTGCCGCTTGAGTTTTTGATTCGGATATTTTCGATAATGTTTCCTGCACCTTGGATACGACCTGCTAATATACCCGAGGTGATCGAGCCTGTCGGAGTATAATTGATTTGAATATTATCAAGTGTTAAATTTTTGATGGTTGCTGATTGTAAAACACCAAAGAGACCCCTAATGTTGGTTGTCGATAGATTGGATAACGTTTTTCCATTGCCATCGAGAGATCCACTAAACACAATCTCATCATTATTGATATAAGCTGGATATGTTAAGTTTTGAAAATCGATATCCCGTGCTAAAACATATGTATTGGTATTCCCTGTTGTCGTGACAGCTTCAATAAACTCATCTGCAGTATAAATGGGTGTACCTTCATACCAAACACCAAGAGAAACGGTTGATCCTCCGGTATTTTGATTACCCGAAACCTCAGATGCCCAAAAGGCAAAAGACATGCCAAATGAAAAGAGCATGTTGAGGACTGCAAGGATAAGTATGATGCGTTTTTTCGAGCGATTGATGATACTAAAAACTCCCATGAAATGATCCCAAACCATGAGCTTGATTGAATCATTCCACGAGAGATTGTAGCATGTCTTTAAACGTTATGCAATTAAAATATATCAAAAATTTAATATTCTATATTTTGCGTATATTGGTTATAATTAAAACCCACACTCATCGTGATCACATGCTTGATTTTCATCTTGATCATCAAGCGTCTGCAATGGGTTTTCTTCCGCCCAAATTTGTTCTAGTGCTTGTTTAAAATAAGCCGTTTGTTGTGCTCCTGAAATACCATATTTCCGATTTAAAACGAAGAAAGGTACACCTTGAACACCGATTTGACGAGCTTCCTGTTGTTCAAGTTTGACTTGATCTTTGAATTCGTCTTTATTTAAAACATGTAAAGCTTGTTCTTTTGATAAACCAATTTCCTCTGCTAATGTTGCTAATGTTTCATAATCAGCTAAGTTTTTACCTTCTGTAAAGTAAGCCTTCATTAAACGAGATGTCAGTGCTTCTTCTTTACCAAATGTGTTTGCCCATTTTGCGATGCGATGAGCATCAAAGGTGTTTGTCATCTGCAAGATATCATAGTTATACGTTAAACCCACTTGTTTCGCATTTTCAGTGAACATCTTAAAACGTTCTTTAGCTTGTTGGATGGTTGTTCCATGACTTTTAGCAAATGATTCATATGCTGTGCCCGACATCACTTTGGGAGCTTGAGGGTTTAGTTGATAAGCCTTATAAACGACTTCAACCTTATTCTTGTGTTTAAATGTGTTCAGTGCTTCTTCAAAACGGGTTTTTCCGATATAGCAAAAAGGACATGCAAAATCGGACCAAATTTCAATTTTCATATGTTTGACCTCCATTATCATCATCATTATATCAAAACGAAACGTAGTTTCATTCGATTATGCTTAAATTTATGCATTTTTTAAACTATATTAAAAACTGATTTTGCTTCCCTTTTTGAAAATTTGCTATAAAATGAGGGTGGAGGTGGAAGTCATGTCTATGTATCATCGGAACGAGATCATGCACGTTACAAAAGTCTCACTCTTAGTTCTTCAACTGAAACGATCGCTCGATTTTTATGAACACATGTTAGGATTAAATGTCTTATATCAAGATAAAAACATTGCACACCTTGGAGCAAACAATCGTGATGTATTGATTGAACTCATGGAAGATCCGCTGGCAAAACCACTTGGTATAACCCAAGGGCTCTACCACTATGCACTTCTCTTGCCATCCAGAGGTGCATTAGCTTCTGTGATCAAGCGATTAATCGATCACAGATATCCCGTAACCGGAGCATCTGATCATGGTGTCAGTGAAGCGATTTATTTAGATGATCCCGATGGACATGGTATCGAGCTTTACATCGACAAACCAAGAGAACAGTGGCCTATCACAGATGGACAAATTGATATGTATACAAAAGCTTTAGATCTCAATCCTATCATGGGTGAGTTAAGACCTGATACTACAGATGCAATTGATCCACTGACCATCATGGGTCACCTTCATCTTCATGTCCCCAATCTTAAGGATGCTGAAGCTTTTTATGTCGATGTTTTAGGATTTCAAAAAGTTTTGCTCTATAACGAATCAGCGCTCTTTATTTCTGATCAAGGCTATCATCATCACCTTGGTTTAAATATCTGGCAGGGACCAGCACCTCTGAATGAGCCTAGACAAATAGGTTTAAAGGCTTATACGTTGCATATTCCACAATCACATTACCTTCATCTTCTCAAACGATTAAAAGATGCACATCTATCTTTAATTGAAGAGAATGGCTCTACATACATTATTGATCCCCTTCAACAAAAGCTGATTTTCAATTTTGAACAATAAAAAAAGGCACATCGATGCCTTTAGAAGCTTAGCGATACATAAAAGATCAATGAGATGAGAACTAAAAAGATAAGATAACGTACAAATAAACGATAGCGAAGAAGATTGGATTCCATCACGCTTCGCTTTTTTTGTATCCAATGATACGATCTGGCAAGAAATAATCCCGTGATTGCAGCACACGCAAACGCAAAATAGTGGAAAACCCCAAATCCAATCACGAGCATTAAAATGATCGGCATACTTAAAGGATAAACTAAGTATCTTAAATCTGATTCTAGATAGGATTTGAATAATCCTTCAATCCAACGTGTGACATAAAAAGATGATAAGAGATAAAAACAAATTAATAAACCAAACGAAGCGATTGCCCACAACCACTTGTTTTGTTCTAAAAGACCAATAAAGCCAAAATCTGCACTTAAAAATGCAATCATGAGTACAATCATGAAACACCCTAAAAATATCCATAATATGACATCATGAAGATAACGTTTCATTGCTAAACTCCTTAAAGATTGAGATAAGGTCTTCCTGTACCATCTTGGAGCCATAAAGAATTGGATGTAAAATTCGTGTAAAATGAATTCCACCATGCTTGATCAGGCATTGTTGAAGCATTCACACGTACGGCCATTTGACCTGTTTGTGTGGTCGTCGTGTAAGTTACTGCTCCACCTAAAGCGCGATAAGCAACCATGGAGTGAAAGACATTGGATACCGTAGCTTGTGTTGAATCTTGACCAGAGATGGTTCCAACATCATTACGTCTCGCATCAATACGTGTATATAAACTACCTGTGAAAAACATGTTTTGAATGTTCACGTTGGATGATGATGCTTGATTACCTCCAATCACCCCACCTAAATATCGGTTAGTATATCCATTGAAGTTTGAGGATGCAACCAGTGTATTTTGGAAGGTTGATTCGATAATGGCACGATTAAGGGTGAAAAATGAACCTGATCGTACAAAGCCAATAATACCTCCAGCGTACGAGCTTCCTGTTGTTGATGTAAGGTTTGAATAGACTTCTCCTTGGAAATCAATGTCTGTTACATTGACTTGTGCACCAGAAGTCGCAATTCTTCCAACAAGTCCACCGACATAAGCTGCGTCATTAAAGACTTTAAAATTGGTAGCTTTGATGTTTGTGATGTTGACAATCGTGGTTGAATTCAGTACATTTCCCACCAAACCACCCACACCATTGGTGCTGTTACCTTGCACACTGGAATCAATAATCTTGATATCGCTCAATGTGGTCGTTCCACCTTCAGCACGTCCAATCAATAGTCCAGCACGTTGAGTCGAACCGCTTAAGTTTGTCACTGTATGAACATTTTCAAGCGTCAAATCATAGATGGTTGATCCAATGGATCTAGGGAAAATACCGTTATATAAATAGCTTGTACTTGAGTTTGTTATCGTTAAATTCATCAGTTTCTTTCCATTGCCATTGAGCGTTCCACGAAAGATGACCTGATTGTTTGTACTGTTATAAGTCCATGTAAATCCAGTAAAATCGATATCGTTATGAAGATAGTATTGATCGGTTAAAACACTATTGGATTTCGTGGCGAAATCATAGAACTCTTGCGCAGTAAAGATGGGAATTCCCCAATCACCAATCACAACCGTTCCACCACCGTTATTTGTATTTCCTGATACTTCAGATGCCCAAAAGGCAAAAGACATCCCGAATGAAAACAGGAGGTTTAGGATGATGAGTGTCGTGACGATGATGCGCTTATGCTTTCTTATGGTCTCTCCCCTTCCCTTTTTGCTTGTAGAAATTATAGCATACCTTCATCTAAAAAGACATCTCAGGTATAAAAAATCTTTCATTGATGAAAGAAAAAAGGCGAATCATTCGCCTTTAAGCTTCTTTAACATCATGAACATCGACTTCAGTTGGTGTTGCGCGTCCGAAGAGATCTAAGTCAACGGTGAGTTTTTCTTGGTCATCATCCACATTCGTGACAACACCTTTCATACCCAACCAAGTACCATTAATCACTTCAACAGACTTGTTCAACAGATGCATCCATGTGGGTTTACTGATGATACCAACCTTGAGTAAAATCTGATTGATTTCATCGGGTGAAAGTGGAACGGGTTTTGTTCCTCCACCTGAAGATCCCAAGAATCCAGTAACACGAGGTGTATTTCTCACCACGAACCATGATTCATCTGTGACGATCATTTCAACAAAGACATACCCAGGAAAGAGTTGTCTAATTTTTTCTTTTTCTTTACCGTCAGCCTTCTTTTCTATGACTGTTTCTTCAGGGACGATGACACGGAAAATGTAGTCGGACATCCCCATACTTTCGACACGTCGCTCCAAGTCACTCTTGACGGCATTTTCATAACCTGAATAGGTTTGAATAATGTACCATCTGACCTTTTGCGTCATAGAATTTCACCCACGAGAAGGGTTGTAATGAGGAGATTGAAGAGTAAGATGAAACCAGTAAGAAGGAATAAGAAGATCAAGGTACGAACCGCATGGTCTAAAAACTTGGGGAATGTTGGCCATGTGATTTTCTTGAGTTCAGGAATAGCTGGTAAGAAGAAAGGATAAATGACGAGGGCTAAACCAAAGAGTGAAATGGCAAATAAGACCCAAGCAAAGATAATCCCGTTATTACCTTGTCCTAAGACGGGGAAGTTTTCATTGATTTCTAAAAGTGAGTTTCCGCTAATGATCATCAGTGCGAGTGCGCCTGATAATGTTGCGAGAATACCTAATAAAAGGTTCTCCCATTTATATTCTGTGGTTAATACTTCAAGCAACTTACTTTTTTGCTCGACTTGTTTTTGCTTGATTGCCATGTTGTTATGCCTCCTATTTACTTTCTTTATGCAAGGTATGCTTGTTACATTTTGGACAAAACTTTTGTGTTTCAATCCGTTCTTTTTGAGTCGCTTTGTTCTTTGTTGTTGTATAATTACGGCTCAAACATTCACTGCAAACTAAAATTATTTTCTCGCGCATTAAAAAACCACCTCTGTGGTCATTCGCAAATGTATTTTAACACTTACGATTGACTAAGTCAACTACCTATTCATTATAACACAATTTTATATTTTGACTTGATACGATAAATCGCATTATAGATTTGTTTGATGTGATATCCTGTGTCCTGTGCAATCTGTCTGACAGACTGTCTTTGAACAAAATAACGTTGATGAATCTCGGATTCAAGTTCAGATTCAAAGGTCAAATATGGAGCTTCTTCCTCAAATAGAACAGTATCTTTGATAAACTCTGTCGTCTCATAAAGCTGATAATCAGGAAGTCCTTTCATCAACTGATAAAAATGACGTTTTAGGATCAGTTCAAAGTATCGGGTAAAGCATTTGTTATATTTCTCATTGAAGGATCGAATAGCTTTAAGAAGCATTAAAAGTCCTTCTTGATGAAAATCGTCGTATTCTTTTTGCTCAAGATGAAGCGTATGAATCTGTTTCCAGATGAACCTTTGGTATTTTTGATACATAAATGCAAGCGCATGTTCACAACCATCGGTTTGAATCAAATAGATCAGTTCATAATCGTTCATCACATAGATCATATGTTTTCTTTAGCCTTATACATCATTAACGCAGCAGCAACACTCACATTGAGAGAATTGATTTTGCCGTGCATCGGTATTTTTACTAATAGATCACAGTTTTGTTTGACTAAGGGACGAATACCTTCACCTTCATTACCCATCACGATGGCTAATGATACGTTTTTCGGTAAATCATCATACGTTTTATCCGTATTTCCATCGGTACCCACCACCCAAACGTGATGTTTTTTAAGTTCCATGATGGCTTGATTGATATTAGGAACTAAAATCACCTTCACATGTTCGATCGCACCTGATGAAACTTTCGCAACGGTTGCTGTGAGAGGAACGGCGTTTTTCTTACTCATGATGATGCCATCTAATTGAACAGCTTCTGCAGTTCGCATCACCGCACCTAAATTGTGAGGATCTTCCACACCATCTAAGATGAGAAAAAATTGTTTCTTATTCTGATCAAGCACATCAGATAGTTCATAGGTTTGATAATCTTCGACTTCAGCAACTACCCCCTGATGAAGTGCATCCTTGGTCATGCGATTGAGTTCGTTTTTGGATGTTTTTCGATAGCTCACATTGCGATCACTTAAAAACTTAAACAATGCACTATCGTTTAATTTTTCATCAACATAAAGCTGATCAATTCTTCTTTTTGCGTAGATTGCTTCTTTAATCACGTTTTTTCCATAGATGAGCATAAAGCATCCCCCTTTCTTTTGGGTGTATCATGAATGCATTTATCAATCCATGACACAGTCGGTAAAAAATCATGTAAAAGGGCGCATGAGCGCCCTTCAGTTATTGAATATCGGCGAGTTTATTGATGATGGTTCGAATAAAGAGTTTGATCCAACCATAGAGGTTTGATAAAACATGCATCATCGGATACGTTGCTTGTGCAAGAACAAGCAGGAGGAGAATATGGGGTGCACCTAAGACAACCGATGAATCATAGAATCGGCTGGGTACAATGGGCACAAACTGGAAGAAGTTGGGCATGAAGAAGATACCAAAGATGAAGGCAGCCACCATTAAAATGAAGAGAATACGGCGCATCTTATTAAAGGGTGTTGAGACTCTAAAGAGAACGGTGAGTGACACGACGGTTGCTGAAATAACAACGAGTGTTTCTGTAATCTTATCTGACATCGCAAGTGGAACCTGGAATGCAAAGATGATTAAACTGTTAATCATGACGACTAATGCACCAGGAAGCGCAGCTTTTAAGATGTTCCATAAGAATTTACCCACCACTAAACGATTGTTAGGTTCCAGTGCAATAAAGAACGAAGGAATACCAATAACCAAATAGTCAATCAAGATGAGCTGGTTGGGTTGAATGGGGTAAACCCCTTTTCTGATGATCGCAACAATCGCGAGTAAGAATGAGAAGATTGTCTTCGTTAAGAAGAGAGTGGATACACGTTGAACGTTATTGATGACTCTTCTTCCTTCGCTCACCACTTTAGGCATGGACGAGAAATTGGAATCAAGTAACACCAAGTGAGAAACGTTACGTGCAGCTTCTGAACCGGATGCCATTGCAATCGAGGTGTCCGCTTCCTTTAAGGCAAGGATATCGTTCACACCATCTCCCGTCATCGCAACCGTACGTCCATTGTTTTTAAGTGATTCAATCAAAAGTTTTTTCTGTTGTGGCGAGACACGTCCAAAGACGGTGAAGCGTGATGCTGAACGGACAACTTCTTTATCTTGCATGCCTTCTAATGAGACATACTTATCAGCATTTGCAATACCCGCGCGCTGTGAAATACGTGAAACCGTGACAGGG
This sequence comes from uncultured Acholeplasmataceae bacterium, assembly GCA_937983315.1. Classification (GTDB taxonomy): domain Bacteria; phylum Bacillota_I; class Bacilli_A; order Acholeplasmatales; family Acholeplasmataceae; genus Peloplasma. The sequence continues at coordinate 9,719 of CALKAH010000335.1, forward strand.
TTATCACCTGAGATCACTTTGACATCGACGTTATGGGACTTAAAGTAATCAATCGTATCAATCGCATCAGGACGAATCGTATCTTCAATCATGATCAAGGCAAGCGGTAAAACTTTACCCGTGACTTGATTATCCACGATATCACCATCACTGAATGCAACCACGAGAACACGATAACCTTCTTGAGATTGCTTATCGACTTCTTTTGCAATTAAACTGTAGTTTTCTTTAACAACAAATTCAGGAGCACCTAATACGAATGTGCCATATCGATCAAATTGAACGGCTGAAAATTTGCGTTGAGACGAGAATGGAATAAGTGCCTTATGTCGGATTCGTTTTGCGGTACCAAAGCGTTCAGCGAGGGCATCAGAGGTCAAGTTGGGGTCGTTTTGGGCATTGATCATCGCAGAAATAATATTCTTCAATGGTAGTCCAGTATCATTCTTATATTCAATGATACTTTTGACTGTCATCGTACCATCGGTGATCGTTCCTGTTTTATCCAAACAGAGGGTATCCACACGGGCAAGCATTTCAATGCAGTATAGTTCTTGAACGAGGGTATTATTTTGAGCAAGTCTGATGACACCGACGGCGAGTGCCATGGATGTTAATAAGAAGAGTCCTGAAGGAATCATCCCAATCATCGCACCTGCTGTCTTTTGAACAATTTCATTGTAAGGAAGTGCTGAGTAATTACTCATCAAATAGAAGAGTGTTGCTGCGAGTGGGATAATGAGTGCACCAACAATACGGATGATGACACGTAGTGAGCCAAGTAAATCAGATTCTGGTTTCTTATATTTCTTCGCTTGATTGGTTAATTTTTGAATGTAGATGTTATGACCAACAGCAGTCGCTTGTGCATAGCAATTACCTGATACAACAAATGAACCAGAATAAAGAGTATCTCCCTTTTTCTTGACTATCGCATCCGATTCACCGGTGAGAAGTGATTCATTGACTTCGACTGAACCCTGACGTACAACAGCATCTGCAGGAATTTGTTTTCCTGATGAGAGATGGAGAATATCGTCAATCACGACATCAGCAACCCCAATTTCAAGTTCACTACCATCACGAATGACAATGGCGGTTGGAGCTGTTAATAAGGATAATTTATCAATCGTCTTTTTCGCACGAATTTCTTGAATAATCCCAATCGTGATGTTTGCCGTAATAACACCCATGAAAAAGAGTTGTGAGATCGCTGCTTTCACTGAGATGAGCCACGCTGCAATCCCAAAGTTTAAAAAGTTAAAGAATGTAAAAATATTGGATGTAATAATATTGGTAATCGACTTAGATGATCCCATATCACCAATATTGGCAAGACCTGCCATTTGGCGAAGTTCAACTTCTTCAGTCGATAATCCTTTTTCGATTTCCGGATTGTATCGTTCGACAACGATATCATCTTTTGTTTTCACGCGTGACTTGAGGTCAATCGCTTCTTTGGGTTCATCATCGAGTGGGACATGTAATCCTAAAGGATCACCCTGCATGGTGACAAGTTCTTCTTTGATGACGGTTTTGGGACCTTTTTGTTTTTTGGGTTTTTCTGTATCAGCAACTGCAACATCATCGATGAGTGCTTCTAAATCTTGCTGATTTTTATTCCCACTGATCTTCTTATCCACCGTTTTTTCCATGGGATTCTCCTTCCTCGATCCATTGGATCGCTTCTTCAATAAGCGCATATGCGCGTTTTTCATTCATCAGATAGACTCCACCGATGAGCGCTTCAAATCCAGTCGCGTGTGCATAGGTTTTTGGATCCATATTGCCACGACCACGACCTGATGCGTTACGACCCCTTTTGAAAAAATCAAGTTCTTCTTCGGAGAGACGATTGTTTTCGATCAAATAATCGACAATAGAAGCTTGAGCACGTCCAGATGTATAGCGAATCGCACGTTTGTGTAAATCGTTGACATCGGTCCATTTTTGATTGATTAAATATTGACGTATCACTAATTCATAGTAACTGTCGCCTAAATAAGCGAGCGTTAATCCATTCAACTTACATCCATCCTCGCTCGCTAAGTTGATCTCTGAGTTGATCAGCTCGTGCGTAGTCTTTATCGTGACGAGCTTGTTCCCACGCTTTATAAAGAGATAGGGTGTCGTCGCTCAGTTCATATCTTGGCATGATGCCTAAGATTTCTAAAATTGTCTTGGTCGTTTGATACAACACAGCCAGTCGCATCACATCTTTTTCTTTGTTCATGAGCTTGAGCAAATCATAAATTAAGGTGACGACATTCGGTGTATTGAAATCATCATTCATGAGCGAATAAAAGCTATCCATCATCTCATGATCGATATCGAGCGTGAATGCTTTGGCGATAGACACGGATAAAAAAGCTTTTTTAAGGCTTCTTTTTATTTTATCATATTCTTTACCATACTGTGACATTAATTCTTCCGAGTAGTTTATGGGCATCCGGTAATGATGACCAATCATCAGAAAGCGGAATGCGAGCGGGTCATAGACTTGAATCAGGTCTTTCACCCATGTGATATTTCCAAGAGATTTACTCATCTTCGTATCATTGACATCAAGGCGACCCACATGCATCCAATAACGTGCGATATGATGATGATCATGAGCAAGGGTTTGTGCAATTTCATTTTCATGGTGAGGGAACTTAAGATCTGTTCCACCACCGTGAATATCGATTTCACCGTTGAAGATTTCATGGTTCATCACGGCGCATTCGGTATGCCATCCTGGACGTCCATATCCCCATGGTGATTCATAGCGAAGACCTTCATCGGTGGTTTTCCAAATTGAAAAATCGCGTGGATCTTCTTTATCATCTTCAAGTGTGATTCTGACACCTTGGTTGAGTTCTTGAATGTTTTGTTTGCTTAGGATACCATATTCTGAAACTTTGGACACACGGAAATAGACACCTGATGGTCTGATATAAGCATATCCCTTATCGATAAGTTCGTGAATGTATTCAATCATGTTTGTCACATATTGTGTCGCACGTGGCATGATATCAGGAAGTGCACTACCTAAAGATGATGTCATCTCGATGAATGCATCGGTATACTGTTTTGTGATTTGATCTTCTTTGACATTTAATTCTTTTGCTTTATCGATGATCTTATCGTCCACATCGGTGATGTTAGATACCAATAAAACATCGTATCCGACGTGACTTAAATAACGTTTGACAACATCAAAAAAGATGACAGGGCGTGCGTTGCCAAGATGAATGTCACCATAGACTGTGGGTCCGCAGACATACATGGTCACCCGCTTTGGTGTGATGGTTTCAAATGGCGCAATCGTTTGTGTGAGTGAATTATAAATTTTAATCATCATGATGCCCTCCTCTTTGTTTTATTATAGATGAAAACAAAGAATTATACAAGAAATCTTGCCTAAATAAGCCCTTTTTCGGTGATACATGAAAAAACAAAAGCTACCCATAAAAATCGGGTAGCATGACTTAGATCTTCCTGAGTTCATCAAGGATTTCAACCATCGCCCATGTATCTTGTTTACAATATTCTTTTAAATCACGATAGGTCGCATCAAATGTTTGTTGATCCATCGTTGGGAATTTTGCATATGCGACAAGCGCTTGTGTACCGTTAGCGATAGGCATACCTTTATATGTTAAATGACTGAAGAGTGGTAATACTTTTTTAATCGAAAATGATCCGTTTAAATCATGGTGATAAAAGTTGATGAGCTTGCCTTCTTCTTCAGTAAATCCAAGCCTACTGAAGAGCTTTCCGTTTCCTCTAAGGAGATACATCAAATCGAAGAGTCGATCCACCATGTTGAGTAAACGTTCACGATATTCTGGGAATAGCTTCGCCATTTCTTTAAGTCTTGTTTGTTCGAATGACTGATTATAGACCATGATCGATCCGCCATCATCTTTGATGACCTCAAGCATCGCTTCGACAAGTTCACGTCTTAAGTCATGATGGGTGGTTGCAATAAAGGACACATTATCCTTATCCTTATCACACACCCCTGGAGTATGTTCAATATGAATGGAGAATTGAAAGAGTGATTGCGTATAGGGAACTTCTCCTTTGAAACGAGGAAGTGGGCAGGGGAAAGTTTCAAAATCAAGATGATAAATCGGGTATTTTAAACTCTGGATGCCTGCTCTTATTTTGGTTGGATGATAATAAGGTATTCCCGTTTCCATAACATTGCGTTGAATCCTGTTGTTCTCTCGTTTAAGCCATTCTCTAGGGATATCTAATGCAGAAACGATACCTTCATTGATCAAGTCATAGCGATCGTGTTTGACTTTCGTTTCATCTTCAAACCCATGGTGGTTTTGCATGTAGGTGAAAATGGAATTCTTTTCTGGAACGTCTTCAAAACATATCGGATAGAAGAGACATTGACGTGCATCTTTTCTCTGACAATGGATCCCTAAGTGAACCGGATTTGCATTCATCTGATTGAGACGTGTAATGACTGTTTCTGTGTCCATCTCAAGGGTTGTCATCATCTTTTCAGTCAATGATGTCACATCGATCAGTTGTAACAGATCATCACCATAGATGGGTTCTTGTCTATCATTGACTAATCCTTCATGGATATATCCTGAGTTTAAAACAACCAAATAATACTTCACCTTTTTGCTTGTCTTCATCGCGTGTTCGACCACATGACGTTGATAACTGATATCGTAGATGTAGCGTCCTTCTTTGGTGAACCGATTCATCAGACGTTTGATTTTTTGATCGTATTTATCATTGGTTGGTGTTCCTAAATCTTCTTGTAGCATCAAAATGCCTTCGGGTGACTCAACAAAAACAGGCATTTTTTCTTTATCGTCATTTTGATACTCAAGTTCAATGAATTTCTTGGATGTCGTTGCTTTGACTTCAAAGATACGAATGGTATCATGATCTTCTTGATAACCATCCAAAAAACAATAGAAATGAAACCCATCTTTTTCATAAGAGAACCGTTTTTGTTTGTAGGTATCCATGTTATAGGTCACTTCACCGTGATAACGCTGTTGAATGATTTTACCAGCGATCACTTCAATCATGGTATAGTAAGGTAACATGACCTCCATTTGAGGGTCATCAACGTGAAGAAGATCTTCTTCGGTGTCATCCTCTTCATCTTTTTCATACATGGACTCAAGAAGAACACGTACTTTTTCTTTATTTTCTAAACCGATTAAATCTTCAAGTTCAGGATCATCGGTAAAGGACACGACTGCTTTTGATTTGTCACGATAGATTTCATCGAGTGCGGGATAGCGATTGCATCGCATATCATTGATGAATTTTGTTTTGGAGACTTTCATGCATCGTTCACCTCTTTATGTTCTATTATAACTGAGAAGTGATAGAATAACTCCTAGTCTTAGTATACGAAAAGAGCCTATGTACCCATAGACTCTTAAAAAGATGACTTGTTTAACCAACGAGTGAATCGAGCCAATCGTTAATGAATGTGCTGTCAAAGAAACCATCGGTCGTTAAGATGGTGTTAATGACTTCATCACCACTGATATCAACACTGTTCACCATCAATCCTAGATCACCGAAATAACTAAATGTGTTAAGTGCGGTTGAACTTGTATCAGCAACAACTTGTGAGGATTTTAAGTTCACATCATCTGAGACATTAATGGTAATCATTTGTCCATCGGAGAGTCTTAAATTGGCTGCACTTGCTTTATTAGATCCATAGAATCCATAGAGACCGCCAACAAAGAAGGACTTATTGACTTCTTCTTCGAATTCATTTTTTTCATGACTGACGGTGATGGATCCTGCATAAACGGCTTGGTTCACATTGCTATAGGCAATACCTGCGATACCACCAACATAGACGGAGTAATTTCCTTGAGTTGCTCCTTCCATGGTTGCAAACGTAATATCAACATTGATATCTCCTGTTCCGATGATGTTTTCAACAGAACGATTGACATTTCTTGCGTTATGATAACCGATGACACCACCCACATTGATGTTGACATCACGGTCTTTTAAGTTGACTGCAAACATTTCAACTTCAACGTCTGCACCACTATTGACTTCTTTTAAAACAGCTTCTTCGCCTAAGAATCCAATGGCTCCGCCGATACGGATACGACCATATGAAAGAGGTCTTACACGAACAAGGGTATCCGAGATGGTTGCACCATTGAGGTTACCTTTGAATTCACCCACGAGTCCACCTACATAAGCTTGGACGGTTGATGATGTTGAGAAATTAATCGTACTGTTGGTGACTGTCACATTTTCTATCTTGCCGGTTGAAGATGCGACATAACCTGCGATAATACCGACACGTGCAGATGTTGTCATTTCAATCGGATCTTCGACAGTACCAATATGAACGTTATCAAAGTTTACATTTTTGACAAGTCCACCCGAAATGTAACCAAAGACACCTGTATATGAGACGATCTTGTCAAACGTGATGTTGCTCAACGTATGACCTTGTCCATCAAATGTTCCAGAAAATGCTGAACTGAAAGGTGATGTGAAGACTTCGCCTGTGAAATCTAAATCGTTGGCTAATACGTAGTTTCCAGCACGATTGGTTGACATGTTCTTAAACTGTTCAACGGTCGTGATTTCAACGGTTGCTGCCGATGCGAGTTGGAAAGTGCGTTCAACTAAAACAACACTGTTTCGACCGATCGTTGCATAAATCTTCAATGTATAGGTCATCGTATTATTCAAACTACCAATCGAGTAATTTTCAAGTTCAATCAGTTCACCGATATCTTTCGTGTGAACAATTTTACCTGTGCTATCGAATAAAGAGACCGTAATCGCTCCGGTAATTTCTGTATTCGGATCATTAATCGTTGCTGTAAAAGACATCGATGTCAATTCTACATCAAATTGATCAATGGTCGCTGTCACTTCTCCTGCTTGATTATCTTTGCATGATGCCAGTGTAAGAGCGAATAAAATCACTGCAAATACTATGAATAGACGTTTCATGATTCACCTCGAAGTTGCGTAATAGTTTGGTTTAAACGATGAATGACACGACTCTTTCCAAGCAGTGCCAACGAAATCGGTAATGAAGGACCATGCATATCACCTGTGGTGGCGATTCTTAATCCCATGAAGAGAGGTTTACCTTTGGTTTGTGTATCGATTCCTGTTTGTTTGATTAAGGGTTCAATACTTTCAGGTGCGAAATCGCTCGCTTCCAAATGATTCTTAAAGACTTCTAGAAGTTTAACACTTTGGTTATCCACTAAAAACTGATACGCTTCATCAGCAATTTTGAAATCATCATGGAAGAATGCTTGGTGGAGTTCAACGATTTGGCCTAAATAGCTCATACGATCTTGAAGAATGCCAACTAAAAGCTTTAACCAGTCTTCGGTTGGAATCTCAATTCCAGCTTTAACGAGATAGGGTCTTACGCGCGTAGCAAGTTCATCAACAGGTAACTTCTTAATGTAACGACTATTGATATACGCGAGCTTGTTTTTATCAAACATTGCTGGTGCTTTGGACAAACGCGAGGGGTCGAATTGTTCAATGATTTGTTCTTGTGTCAAGATTTCTTCATTGCCCGTTGGAGACCAACCAAGCAGTGATATAAAATTGAACATGGCTTCTGGGAGATATCCCATTTCTTGGTATTCTTTGATAAATTGAATGACATTTTTATCGCGTTTGGATAGTTTCTTTTTTTGCTCATTGACGATAATCGTCATATGCCCAAATTCAGGAACTCTCCACCCGAGTGCACGATAGACTAAGATTTGTTTAGGCGTATTGGTGATATGTTCTTCGCCGCGTAACACATGGGTAATGTTCATCAAATGATCGTCGATGACTACCGCGAAGTTGTAGGTCGGAATACCATTGTCTTTAATCATGATCCAATCTTCAACGTCTTTGGAATGAAATTTGAGTTCTCCTCTCACTAAATCCTTGAAGTTTAATTCAACATCAGAGGGTACTTTAAAACGAACAGCATATTTCTTTGAATTTTCGCGATATTCTTTATAAGCATAACCTAATTCCAAGAGTTTTTCAGCATATGATTGATAGATCTCTAAACGTTCAAGCTGACGGTAAGGACCAAAAGGACCACCTTTATCAGGCGATTCATCCCAGTCTAAACCGAGCCATTTAAGATTCGATAATTGTGATTCTTCTCCACCGGGAACGTTTCTTAAAACGTCCGTGTCTTCGATTCTAACAATAAAATCGCCACCGAAGTGACGTGCGAATAAATAATTGAATAGCGCACTGCGTGCGTTTCCGATATGTAGTTGTCCAGTTGGACTTGGTGCGTAGCGCACTCTAACCTTTTTTTCCATGGTATCCCATCCTTACATGCACTCTTGATTATACAATAATCATCTTTTTTTCACAACACAAAATCTAAATAACCATGATTACTCATAATTGAGCTTTCCTGTATAACCGATTTTGCGTAAATAGAGATTGGTTTGTCTGCGGTTTCTAAAGATGATAATCTTGTCTTGATACTCCTTTTCAAAACGTTTGAGCAGCTCTCTTGAATCCTTTTTACGACCTCCAAATAAGATCCACCAAATGAAACTTGGATTCAAGCGTTCACGGCATCCCTCGCACACTGAGTCGCGGTTTTGATTGTGATACTTCATCCGACGAACAATGGCGCCATAGAGGCATTTAAAGCGGTTAAAATTGAAAACAAAGATACGGTCTGCTTCATCAAAGCGTTCCGTTGCTAATTTACGATAAAATCCATCGATGATCCAATGATCTTGTGTCATGAAGTCACGAATTTCTTGCTCGACGAGCTTTTTATCGCGTTCAACCCAATTGGGTTCAAAGAAGATTTTATCGATATGAAGAACGGGTATACCATACACTTTCGCTAAACGTTTTGAAAATGTAGATTTACCTGAACTTGAATGGCCGATGACTGCAATTTTCATGGTTCATTCCACCTCTTCAAGGGCTTGTAACAAGCTGCCTTTTATTTTTTTAGCTTCGCCCTGTTTCACAAATAAAACGGTGATGAAGGATAATGCAACAAAGATGGCTGCATAAGGAAATAAGATCAAACGTCCATATTCATCCATGAGTACACCTGATAAAATAGGCGTAATGATCTGTGCTGACATGGATGCTGCATAGTAATAACCTGTATATCGTCCGACATCATACCCCTTGGATAATTCAACGACCATGACGTAGGTATTGATCCCGATCATCGTCCAACCGATACCAGCGATTGCAATGATTCCTGCAATCAACCATGATTGTCCTTCGTTGATGTTGACGGCATAAGTCATCGCAAAAACCATGAGAAGCATCCCTAATTGAATGGTTCGTTTACGTCCTAAAAGCATGGAGAGAATCCCAATGGGGATAATCGCTGCAATGACAACCGCTTGAGCGACGATAAAGGGATAATCAAAATAGTTCATGTTGAGTACTTTGGGTAGATAATCAGCAAGCTTACTCATGACGGCATTATACCCCATAAAAAGAAGGAAAACAGATGCAAGCAAGAAATAAAGAGAGATCCGTCTTTTTAACGTGAGTGACTTTAAGGTTTGTTTCTGATCTTTATTGATTTGATCAGGTGCAAGCCCTAAACGTTGATCAAGTTCTTGTTTTTCTTTCACGAGCTTAGGTTCTTTGACTTTCCATAAAAAGATAAGAAGTGCAGCGATCATGACTATGCCAACGATGATAAACACGAGACCGTGGGCATCATATGCATGTTTATTCAACCCAGATAACATGATAATATAAACCGCTAAAATACCACCGATGGCTCCCATCAAGGTGATAATCGCATTCGCTTTTGATCGAAGGGGTTTGATGGTGACGTCAGGCATCAATGCGACGGCGGGAGATCGAAAGATTGCCATGGATACAAGTGAGATAAACAAGATACTTGAAAATACAATCAAATTCGTGGGATCTTGAGATGTGACTTCCCATGCACGTTCTGACAAATATTTATAATAGAGGTCTTTAATGGTTGATAGGTCTCGATTGGAAAGTGTTTCACCGTTACTATTGAGTATGCTGAGCATAGGATCTTTGGTTTCAATTTCCCACAGATGAAGTTTTCGTCCGCTGATTAAACCATCACTATACGCTTGAAGTCTTTCTTCTTCCATGTGATCAATAACTTCATACCAATGATTTCGCTCGCTCGTCTCAATATCCGCGCCAAAGGCGACATCATAATGATAATCGACGATATCAGTTGCTTGAATGCGCATGGTTTGTTGGTTATCTGCATAGGAAAGTGCCATGAAGGCAAATGCAGAAAGCATGGTTCCTACGATAATATACGGGGTTCTACGTCCATGTTTTGAGTTGCTTTTATCGGATAATGCACCAAAAAGAGGCAGTAAAATCACCGCCATGACATTATCCACTGCCATGACAATACCTGACCATGTTTGATTCAGACCAAATTTGTCGATCATGGTCCGTGCAATCATCATGTCATAGGTTTGCCAAAACAGTGAAATGATAAAGAAAATGAGACCAACATAAAATGTGTTTCTGTAGTTCAGCTTCATGCATGTTCACCCGTACGTTTTTATTATAACACGTTAGGAAAAAGAAAAGGACCCAAAAGGGTCCCACAATGAATTAACGCTTCGAGAACTGAGATGCTCTTCTTGCTTTCTTGAGTCCGTACTTTTTTCTTTCCTTGGAACGAGGGTCTCTCGATACAAGTCCAGCGGGCTTCAAGGTTGCACGAAGATCGGGGTTAATTTCCATGAGTGCACGTGTAATACCTAAACGGATTGCACCTGCTTGACCGGAGAGTCCACCACCAAATACGTTAACTGAAATGTCAAATTTGCCTTCGCTCTCTGTTAATGTGAGAGGTTGAAGAACGTCAAGACGTACTGCAGGAGAGGGTAAGTATTCTTCAAATTCACGACCATTGATCAAGAATGATCCTTTACCGTGAGTCAGAATAACACGCGCAACTGAACTCTTGCGACGACCTGTTCCTAAGTATTGAGCTTTATCTTTTGCCATGTGCTTATACCTCCAATGTTTCTGGTTGTTGTGCAATATGCTTATGTTCAGGTCCTGCATAGACAAAGAGTTTCTTTGCCATTTGTTCGCCTAAACGTGTATGTGGTAACATACCAACAATTGCTTTTTCAACCATACGGGTTGGGAATTTAGCCATAACATCTTTTGCAGCTGTTTCCTTAAGACCACCGTTATAACCTGAGTAGCTGTAATACATCTTTTGATTCCATTTCTTACCGGTTAATTCAATTTTGTCAGCATTGACAACGATGACATAATCACCACAGTCTACATGAGGAGTGTAGGTTGGTTTATGCTTACCGCGTAATACTGTTGCGACTTGAGTTGCTAAGCGACCCAAAGTCTTACCTTCTGCATCCACAACGTACCACTTGCGTGTTACATTTTGTGAATTAGCCATAAATGTTTTCATTTCGATTTCTCCTTATATTCGTTGGGGTATGAATTTAAGGGCTATGCGTGGATAAAACTAATGTACCTATGCCATATTACTATAAGAATGGAAAATTGTCAACTATTTACCTGTGTATTTGCACGAATTGAAACAAAAAAAGATGGTGGGTGAACCCTATGGTTTGGGTTGTCATCTATCATCTTTTTTTGTTATAATAAAGTTAAATGAATATGGGGGTTTTGGTGTGAAACATACACGAAGTATCATCATCATTTTAGTGATGCATATCATCTTTGGAGTCATTTATAATCTATTGTTAAAAGAGATTTTGAATGCTCTTACCGCATACGAATTAACGAATGAGTTCTTTGTGATTAGGGGATTTTTGGTTGAATCACCCGATGATATCCTAGTCATTCCACAGTTTATCAATTGGTTACTCATTGTCAGTTTTGTCTTCTTTACTGTGATGTTATTCATCAGAAGAGAAATCAATAAGAACGTCAGTTATCGAAAAGCGAGTCGACTATGACTCGCTTTTTTGTGTGTAATGTTCATTCATCTTCGTTAACGCCCAATGATAGTGATCGGCCATACATCCATCAACCAGTGAAAAAATCGGATGACTAAACTGGACGTAATAGGGTTTAAAGATTGCTTCTTCGGGTAATTCCTTGATGATCGCCATGCATAATTGATGGGACATTTCAAAACGTTCGAGGGTATCCATGAAGGGATGTTGTTGAGCTTCTAGCCAAATTTCATGATTGAG
>CALKAH010000336.1 GCA_937983315.1 uncultured Acholeplasmataceae bacterium
TTATATGCACGAAAAGCATCACTTTATCACCAAAGAACGTGTGATGAATGGTTTAGCTGTCGCTGGACTTATTGGTAATTTGATTAAACATAATGCATCGATATCAGGTGCGGTTGCAGGATGTCAAGCCGAAGTTGGAAGTGCATGCTCCATGGCTGCAGCGGCACATGCAACACTCTTTAATTTGTCGATGGATCAAATTGAGTATGCAGCTGAAATCGCGATGGAACATCATTTGGGATTGACATGCGATCCCGTCAATGGTTACGTCCAAATTCCATGCATCGAACGTAATGCTGTTGCTGCACTACGCGCAATTGATGCCTGTGGACTCGCCTATTTTTTAACGGATTCAAGAAAGATATCACTCGATATGGTGATTCAAACGATGTATCAAACAGGACTTGATATGCATCAGTCGTATAAAGAAACGTCTCAAGGTGGTTTAGCATTCTATTTCAAGGAGGAAGATGATGTTAACTGTTGGTAGTGTGATCTTAGGAACTGCCGTCGATGTGGATTACATCGGACAAGGCATTATTAAGCATGAAGGCATTGTCATCTTTGTCAAAAGAATGCTCAAAGATGAAGTTGCAAAGATTGAAATTATATCGATGAAAAATCGCTTTGCTGAAGGAAAAATCATTCAATTAGTAACCTCAAGTCCATCAAGAAGAAATCACCCAGATCTCCATCTAGGTAGTCTTGATTTACTCCATATGTCTGATGAAGAACAATTGAAGTGGCAACACCAATTGACTAAGCAAACCTTTGAAAAGATTGCAGGGATCACTATTGAACCCGAAGAGACGTTAACCGACGGATCGTTTTTTGGATATCGAAACAAATCGGTTTTTCATGTGATGTTTCGTCCAACATTAACACTAGGGTTATATCAAGAAGATGGTTCAGGACTCATTCCCATCGATCATTTTGTTCTTGCAGATCAAACGACCAATCTGATCATCAAGCATTTAAATAGTCAAAAAATACGTGTGGATGCTAAAGTATTCAAACATATCGTCATCAGAACCAATGAACGCCATCAAGCACTTGTCACACTTGTTGCACTTCAACCTTCTTTTTATGGAAAAGATGAAATGCTTAACCAGTTGAAAACACTCAAGGAAGTTATCGGTATCACGATCAATATCAAGGATCATCCACAATCGATTTTGGGTTCCAAATCGTATGCCATCTATGGAGAAAAAACGATTCAACTTACACGAGGATCGTGGTCTTTTCCAATCACTGATCAATCATTCTTTCAAGTCAACGTCCCCGTTATTGAAAAAGCATATGCGCTCATCAAAAAGCATATGTTAAAACAAGCAAACCTGATTGATGCATATAGTGGTGTTGGAAGTATTGGTTTATATTGTCATGAAAAGCTCACATCACTGACCATGATTGAATCGAATGAGGACGCGATTAAAGTTGCTGAAGGTGTTGTTCAACACCATGGATTAACCAATGTCAGAATCTTGAAAGGGTATGCTGAAAAACTCATTACAGATGTCGATGGAAATGTTTTAGTGGTTGACCCTCCACGTAACGGCTTAATGCCCGCTCTCGTTCAAGCCATGGTTGATCGCCCATTTGAACAAGTCTTTTATCTATCCTGTGATCTTAAAACACTCACGCGTGATGTAAAATTACTTCAAGTCGCATATGATCTTAAAAAAGTCGTTCCACTCCGGATGTTTCCCCAAACAACGGAATGTGAGACACTTGTGATGTTAGAAAAGAAAGATCTTCATGAAGATTTAAGAAGGTGATTGAGATGATCAGTCAAGAACTTGTTGGACGTTGTGGTATTTATTGTGGGGCGTGTATCATCTATCGTGCTGAACGCGATCATGAACAAGCGCGAATCGATATCGCCAATCAACATCACTGTCAAATTGAACAAGTCACATG
>CALKAH010000337.1 GCA_937983315.1 uncultured Acholeplasmataceae bacterium
CCCACTAAATCAGAGAGATCGTCCAAGGCTTTTTGTCGTTTTTCATCACGATGACGATAAAGCATAAAGTGATGTTCAAGATCATAATCCGCATTCTTGGTTGCTAGATCGACCAGTTTTCGTTTATCTCCCTTTTGAGGAATCAAGGCTATTTTTCCAAAATAAGGTTCGATATCTTCAAAGACAAACCGGTCTGAAAATAGAATTTCATCAGGCATCTTCGTTTCATAAAATTGAAGAAGATAAGATAATACGGATTCAGTCACATCCCCAACATATGCAAAAATAACTTGATGATGATCGATGATTTTCCCTTGTCTCATCATTAAAATCTGAATCGCAATATCATCTTTACTGAATGCGAAACTGATAGCATCACGATCTTTGAAATCATTGAGATTAATGATCTGTTTTTCGGTGGTTGCTTCAATATGATTGATCATATCGCGAAGTTCAATCGCTTTTTCAAATTGAAGCTGATCGCTTGCTTCCATCATTTGCTGATTGAGCTTTTTTAACGTATCTGATGTATCACCTTTTAGAAATCTCGTTAAATCGCGAATGGTATCTTGGTAATCGATATCCGGATGAATACAAGGAGCTAAGCATTGCCCGATATGATAATATAAGCAAGCACGTTTAGGTAAGGTGTCACATTTACGAAAAGGGTATAAACGATTGAGTAAGCGTACGGTCTCCCGTGCTGCATAAACGTTGGGATATGGACCAAAAACACGTCCTTTAATTTCTTTTTGTCTGACCACTTGAAGTTTAGGATGTTCTTCTTCAGTCAGTTCAATATAAGGATATGTTTTATCATCGATCAGTCGAATGTTGTACTTGGGAAGGTACTGTTTGATGAGGTTATTTTCAAGAATGAGTGATTCGCGTTCACTATTGGTCAACACATAGTTAAAATCACGGATTTCTTGGACAAGCCGTGTCGTTTTTTCGTTATGTGCACCAGTGAAATAAGATTTCACACGATTTTTGAGGTTTTTTGCTTTACCTACATAAATGACCTGATCATTTTCATTCTTATATAAATAGCAACCAGGTTCTGTCGGGAGTAAAGCGATTTTATCCTTGAGATTCATCTCATCACCCCTCTTATTGTATCACACTTGAAGGTGTAAAAAAAGAAAGCGAATGTTCGCTCTCTTAGGCTTCAAAATCGATGTGTACTTTTCCACTTAAAATTTCTTCTAATGCGATTCCAACACTTTTGACACATTGCGCATTTTCAACTTTTAGTTTTTCAGCTTCAAGGATATGGGCAACTTTACTTGCTGCATAGACGAGTTTGTATTTTGAATCAATCTTAGACAGCAATTTGTCAATGGATGGATATCTCATTCCATCTTTGTTTTTCATCATGTTTATTTTTCTCCAATCATCTTAATATAGTTATGGATGGTTCGTTCCGTCTTAGCATGTTCCGCACGAATGATCGCCATGATGCGGTCTGCGGCATTATTGACTTCATCGTTGACCACGATGTAGTCATACTTATGAGCAAGCAAAAATTCGGATTCTGCTTTTTTCATACGTTTGTCAATCATTTCAAGTGAATCTGTCCCTCGTAATTTGAGGCGTTCATAGAGTGCTTGTTTTCCAGGTGGAACCAAGAAAATGAAGACAGCATCTTTCATTTGCTTACGCACTTGAAGGGCGCCTTCGACTTCAATCTCTAAGACGACTTCTTTACCTTGATCGAGTTGTTCTTCAACTTTATCACGGGGTGTGCCATAATAGTTTCCGACAAACTCAGCCCACTCCAAGAACTTATTTTCTTTAATGCGCTGTAAGAATGTTTCTTTCGTGACAAAGTAATAATCGACACCATCGACTTCACCCGGTCGAGGCGCACGTGTTGTCATGGATACTGAGTAGACTAAGTCATGGTTAGGCATCTGGAAGAGTGCTCTTCTCACGGTACCTTTTCCGACGCCTGAAGGGCCAGATAAGACAATTAACAAACCGCGTTCATTGAGTTTCATGAGGCTCCTCCTTCGTTGACATTATTAACTATTATATATGATTTATGACGGAGTGTAAATAGATATGAAACAATTTACATGACATTAGCGTTTTCAACAAGCCGTTTGTTAAGCGTTTATGGTAAAATTGAAACGAGGTTGATTTTCATGATAGATGGCTTATTTATCCATGCTTTAGTCGAAGAATTGAACCAGTCACTCGCTAAAGCGAGAATCGAAAAAGTGGTCCAAACGGATGACCATTCTTTTGTTTTATTGTGTTATCATCAACGTGAAAAAAAGCAACTGATGATCGATTTATCACCTGAACATTTTCGTATGCACCTTACCCAAAAAAATGTCGGTGAATCGAAATCATCACAATTTGTTATGACGTTAAAAAAGCAAATCGAGGGTGCAATCATCGATCGCATCACACAGTATCAAACGGACCGTGTCGTGATCATCGATCTCACAGTTTACGATTTTATTGATGGACCGATACAAAAACAAATCATCTTTGAAGCGATGGGTAAGCATTCCAATTTGATGTTGATTAAAGATGGTGTGATCATCGATACATTCAAAAAAATGTTTTTTGAAACGGGTCGCCAACTTCTTCCACAAGCAACATTCGAATATTTTCCATCCGATAAGAAACCTGCAACGCACATCGTCTATGATAATATCCAAGAACCCTATGATCTTGTCAATCAGTACATGGGTATTTCACCGATACTTGCCAAGTATCTTTTTGAAAAACGGGTTCAGTGGAACGATTTAACGATGAAGCCCACGTATGATCATGCGATCAAACGATTTTATTGCGTTGATCTTTTCGATGATAGCCATGAAAAAACCTATTATTTAACCCTTTCTCTTCTTCTTGATGATGATCCAAAAATCGATAAACCTCAGTTTGTCTCACAAAAGGGATTTATTGATAAACAATTAAAAAGACTTGAAAACAAGAAACTTCAACTTGAAGATGCCCTCGAATCTACCAACGAACAACTTGAAGCTAAAGATATCGCAGATGCCATTTATTCGAGCGGACAATCTCTTGATGATAAGGTATCATCGTTTGTGTGGAATCAACAAGTGATTGCAATCGATCCTACAAAAACATTAAACGAACATGCTCAGCGCTACTATAAACTCTACCAAAAAGCTAAACGGGGTTTGGTTCATATCCATGAGCAAATTGAACAAAACAATGAGCTCATTCAACTTTTCAAAGCATTTTCGGTTTTTGCTGATATCGCATCGATTGAATCCATGCGTGATCTTGAACTTGAGTTAGCCCAATATGGATATAAAAAGGCTAAACCTGAAACATCGAAAAAAGTGAAGAAACCCGCGATTTTACTGATCAAAGATGGTGATTTAACCTATGCGATTGGGAAAAACAATCTTCAAAATGAATATGTCACCCACACCTATGCACAAAAAGAGGATTGGTGGTTTCATGTCAAAGATGCGCCTGGTGCGCACGTTGTCGTCAATGCCAAAGATTTAAACGAACAGGTACTAAGAAAAGCTTCCATGTTAGCAGCATACTTCTCATCACTTCGACATTCATCATCGATTCCCGTGGATTATACCAAAATCAAGTATATTAAAAAGATTCCGGGTATTCCCTCCTATAAGGTCACTTATCAGAAACAACAGACACTTTTTATCGACATCGATGATCAAAAAATCAATAGCTATATAAAAAATGTCTAAACCCATAATTTAGACTTTTTTTATATATCATGGGCATTTGATTTGAAAAAACATCCTATCCGAGGTAAGATAGAAGTATCAAATAAGGAGGAATTAAGATGTCATACACATTACCTAAACTCGAGTATGCATACAATGCACTCGAACCCTTTATCGATGCACGTACGATGGAAATTCATTATACCAAGCATCACCAAGCTTATATTACCAACTTGAATGCAGCACTTGAAAAGCATCCTGAATTGAAGCTTTCTTTAGAAGAAATGCTTGCTGATTTAACAAAAGTCCCACAAGATATTCGTGGTGCCGTTCAAAACAACGGTGGTGGTCACTTCAATCACACCTTCTTCTGGACATTACTCAAGATTAACAATGGCGCAACACCCAAAGGTAAACTCTTAGAAGCTATCAACAAGGCTTTCGGTAGTTTTGATGCCTTTAAGGAAGCATTCAGCAATGCAGCGAAAACACGTTTTGGTAGCGGTTGGGCATGGCTTATTGTCACTAAAGACAAGTCACTGAAGGTTTTATCCACAGCAAACCAAGATACACCACTTGCTGAAGGAACACCGATTTTAGGTCTTGACGTTTGGGAACATGCTTATTATCTCAATTATCAAAACCGTCGCCCTGATTATGTTTCAGCATTCTTCCAAGTGATTAACTGGGATCAAGTTGAAGCATTATTCAAAAAAGCAGTATAATCATTAAAGCGAAAGAAAAGACCAGTTCATCAGTGGTCTTTTTTATTGCTAAGAAAATGATTATAAAGAGATCGGAAGAGCACACGTCTGAACTCCAGTCACCGAATACGAT
>CALKAH010000338.1 GCA_937983315.1 uncultured Acholeplasmataceae bacterium
ATACGAGATCGTATTCGGTTACTGGAGTTCAGACGGGTGCTCTTCCGATCTCCAGACGATGTCATCTTACGCTTAGATGGATTAAGAATGCAGTTTGGTGGACTTGTTGCCGTATCCGATTTGTCGTTTGATGTGAAGAAAGGTGAGATCTTTGGTCTCATCGGTCCAAACGGTGCGGGTAAAACAACCGTGTTCAACTGTATCACACAATTTTACAAACCAACTAAGGGAGATATCTACTATCGCGATAAGCGAAATGATATCATTAACTTGAACAACTATGCTGTCCATGATGTGATCCATCAAGGCATCGTTCGTACGTTCCAAAACGTTGAACTGATCTGGGAATTATCGATTCTTGATAACTTGCTTGTCGGTGCACACTCACTTTATCAAACTGGTTTTTTCCATCATTTATTCAAAACGAGACGTTTTCAACGTGAAGAATCTGTTCTTAAACAAAAAGCGATCAAAGTCTTAACAGATCTCAATCTACTCGCTTATAAAGATTTCTATCCCTTCGGACTACCTTATGGTATCTTAAAGCAAGTTGAACTTGCGCGTACCCTCATGAATAATCCACAGCTCATCATCTTAGATGAACCTGCTGCAGGTTTAAATGATTTAGAAACCGAACGTCTCATTCATACGATCAGAAAGATTCAAAAAGAATACAACGTAACCATCTTCTTAGTTGAACATGATATGGGACTTGTCATGGAATTATGTGATACCATCTGTGCCATCTCATTTGGTAAGATGCTTGCACTAGGAACACCCAAAGCAATCCAATCGAACCCCGTGGTTCAAGAAGCTTATCTAGGAGGTGAGTAAGATGGCGATTCTAGAAATCAAAGACTTAGTCATCGACTATGGGATTATCCGTGCAGTCAAGGGGATTAACATGAGCGTGAACGAAGGTTCAATTGTGGCCATCTTAGGTGCGAATGGAGCTGGAAAAACGACAACGATTCGTTCGATATCAGGGGTCGTCAAAGTTAAGAGTGGAAAAATCTTGTTTGATGGTGAAAACATCACCAATCAAGATCCTCATAAGATCGCTGGTCTTGGTATCGTACAATCACCAGAAGGTCGATTAATCTTAAATGGGTTAACGGTTGAAGAAAACTTGCTTGTTGGTGCTTATTCATTAAAAACAATCAAAACGACCGATGATCAAGGTGTCGTACACATCAAGAAAAGAAATCAAATCATCAAAGAATTACTTGAAGAAGTGTTTGGCTACTTCCCCATTCTCAAAGAACGAAGAAAGCAGCAAGCATCAACCTTGTCAGGTGGAGAACAACAAATGCTCGCCATTGGACGCGCACTCATGGGGAATCCAACATTACTATTACTCGATGAACCCTCACTAGGATTAGCGCCACTTATTGTTCGTGATATATTTGCCATTATCAACAAGATTAAAGAACAAGGTCGTACCATCCTCATCGTGGAACAAAACGCGTTCCAAACGCTTAAAATTGCGGATTATGCGTACATTCTTGAACTCGGTAAGATTGTGACTCAAGGCAAAGGTGAGATGCTTCTCAAGGACGAACAACTCGTCAATGCGTATTTAGGTTCAAAAAATTAGGTTTTAGATGTTTCGTTGAAACATAGAAAATAGAAAAAAGTGCCAAAAGGCAAAAAGGAGAAAAAATATGAAAAAGATTATTGCTCTTCTCATGCTCTTACTGGCTTCCTTCGGTTTAATCGCGTGTGCTGAAGCAGAAGTCACGGTAGATCGTTTATCCGTAACGCCACCTACCAAAGTAGAGTATATCGTCGGTGATGCATTTGATGCAACCGGCATGGTTGTCAAGGTCATCTTCAGTGATGGTACAGACCGTACATTAACTGCTGCTGACTACACAGTAACAGGGTTCTCATCAACTGCTGCTGGTCTAAAGACTGTCACCATCACCTATGAAGGTGTCACAGCAACCTTTGGTATCGCTGTGTTTGACCCAGAAGCTCCTGAAGAAGCGCTCAGTTTAAATGTTGTTTCTGTTCCAACACAACAGATCTACAACAAGCAAGAAGAATTTAATGCTGATGGTTTAGTTGTTGAAGTATTATACAACACAGGTCGCAGACAAACACTCACTGCAGCTGAATACACCTTATCAGGATTCGTTCAAGGTTCAATTGGTCGTTATGACGTAGTTGTAACCTATGAAGATTTAACGACAACTTTCTATGCAGAAGTTCGTAACATCACCGTTCAAGGTGTCACTGAAGATAGCATTAAAGTTGGTAACACAGCTGTTCTTTCTGGTTTCTGGTCCATCGTTGGTGCACCATTCACCAATGGTATGAAGGCTGCATTTGAAGAAATCAATGACGCTGGTGGTATCGCTGGTCGTGAAATCGTTTATGTCAACAAAGACGACGGTTTTGATGGTACTGTTGGTTTAACCAATACACGTGCTCTTGTCAATGATGACAAAGTCTTCGCACTTGTAGGACATTTCGGTACACCAACCGTTTCTGCAACATTAGGTTTCATCCGTGAAGTCGGTGTTCCTATGGTTTATGCAGCAACTGGTGTTAACGTTTTATATCGTGAAAGATCATCTCTTGATCCTGTTATGCCCGTACAACCCATTTATTTAACGGACGGTCGTATTATGACTGCACGTGCATTAAATGAAAGTTTATATGGTACCAATGGTGATCAAGCACTTGGTGCAACCGCTAAAGTAGGTGTCCTCTACACCACTGATGATGCTGGTTCATCCATCCGCGAAGGTGTTGAAATTGAAGCACGTTCTGCAGGTAAGAATGCAAACTTCATTTACTCATCCTTTGCAGCAGCTGAAACTGCAGCATTAACCACTGCGATTGAAAACTTCCGTAGCCAAGGCGTTCAAGCTGTCATTATTGCAACAAACCAAGCTCCATTTAAGGCAGCGATTGGTGTCATGCAAAGTGTTGCATTCAACGTTCCTGTGTTCACATCTTATGTAAACGCTGATGCAACTGCAGTCGATGCAGCAACCAACTATACATTCCCCATTTTCACAAACGCATGGGTTGATATTTTCAGTGATAAAGGTTCTGCTGACTTAACCGTGTTTGCAACTGCAATCAACAATGCAAGTTTCTTAGATGAAGCAAGCAAGACTGCTATGCTTTCTAACTCATTTGCGATCGCGGGTTACATCGCAGCACGTACCTTCATTGAAGGTCTCGAACGTGTTGGAGAAGAAAGATTAACATGGGAATCCTTCATTAAAGCTATGGAATCTGAACCTATTTCAATTCCAATGGGTGGATCCGTTGATTTCGGTGGTGGCAAACGTTGGGGTATTGACTCCATGTCACTCTTGAAGTACAATCCATCGACAGACCTATTTGAAAAAGTTAGAGAAATTGAAACCCTAACACAAATTCAAGCAAAATAAGTTTTTATTGAGCGGGGGGAGGGGCAACCCTCCCCTTGTCCTCATCTTAAGAAAGAGGTATGAACATGAAAACTCCAACAATCATTACGGTTCAAGAAGCGATCAAACTTGTTAAATCCAACGATAACATCGTTTTAGGCATGGCAGGAGCAGAACCGAAGGAATTTATCAAAGCACTTCACGAACGTGCTTCAGAAGTCCAAAACGTGCGTGTCACAAACTGTTTACCATTTGAAAATGGTGAGTTCTTTATTAATCCTGAATATAAGACATCATTTTCAGTTGACAGCTGGTTTTATGGTGCGTCTTTGAGAAAAGCACACGACAATGGAAACATCAGTTTTATTCCCAATCATTTGCATTTGGCTGGTCGTAAACGTTTTGAACATGTGAAACCCAACATTTTTGTTGGTACAGCAACACCACCGGACAAACATGGATTCTTATCCCTTTCATTATCGAACGTTTATGAAAAAGAAGCGGTTGAACTCGCAGATATCGTGATCTTAGAAGTCAGTCCTAACTTCCCAAGAACCTTCGGTGATTTGGAAGTTCATGAAAGCCATGTGGATTACATCGTGAATGTCAATTATTATCCCCCTGTACTTCCTGATGCAGAACCTAATGACAAAGATATTGCGATTGGAAACTTCATCGCAGAGAAGATTAAAAATGGATCGACCTTGCAGCTAGGCATTGGAGGGATCCCCAATGCAGTTGCTCATGCGCTGATGCATAAAAAGGATTTAGGGATTCATACGGAAATGTTTACCACCGGTTTGATGAAACTCGTCAAAGCCGGGGCTGCTAATGGATCCAAGAAGAAAACACATAAGGGTAAACATGTATGCTGCTTCGCATTAGGGACACAAGAACTTTATGATTTTATTGATAATAATCCAAGCGTTCAGATCCTGAATGGAAACTACGTCAACGATCCTGCAATCATTGGATTAAATGATAACCAGGTCTCCATCAACACAACCATTGAAGTTGACTTAACCGGTCAATGCGCATCCGAATCGATTGGCCATAAACAGTTCTCTGGAACCGGTGGTCAAGCTGATACAGCAATCGGAGCACAGAATTCTAAGGGTGGTATGAGTTTTATCACATTATACTCTACAGCCATGGTTAAAAATCCAGTGACGGGTGAACGTGAAGAAATCTCAAAGATTGTCCCTTTCTTAAAACCAGGTGCCATCGTGACCTTATCACGTGCTGATGTTGATCATGTTGTGACTGAATATGGTTGTGTCTCACTTCGTGGAACAAGTGTTTCCGAACGTGTTCAATTATTAATCTCGATTGCACACCCCAAATTTAGAGATGAGCTTAGAGCTGAAGCCATCCGCTTAGGATACATGTAAGTCTTATGCCTTACTTAGATTTTAAAGGTCGAAATATTTTCTATGATGTCAAAGGTCAAGGAAAGCCTATCTTGATTTTAAACGGCATCATGATGTCAACCAAAAGCTGGGAACCTTTCGCCAAAACGTTATCTTTTCAGAATCAGCTCATTCGATTAGATTTCATCGATCAAGGTCAAAGCGATAAACTCGAAAACTCCTTTTACACTCAAGCGATTCAAGTTGATATCATGGAATCGCTACTTAAAGAATTAAAGATCAGCAGAATCAATTTAGTTGGGATTTCTTATGGTGGTGAAGTTGCACTCATGTTTGCCATTAAACATCCTCATTTAGTCGAACGTTTGGTGCTTTTTAATACAACACCTTACACCAGTCCTTGGCTTGCTGAAATCGGTCATCAATGGAATGCGATAGGTCGAACACGACAAGGTGAAACCTATTATCAAGCAACCATCCCTGTTATCTATTCACCGAGTTATTATGAGAAACGTTTAGACTGGATGAAGAAGCGCCAACAACTTCTTGTTCCCATCTTTTCAAATCCAACATTCTTGGATGCGATGGAACGGTTAACGAACAGCGCAGAATCCTTTGATGTCAGAGCTGACTTAGATAAGATCATATGTCCCACTTTAATCATCGCAGCTGATGAAGACTACCTCACACCACTTGCCAATCAAAAAGCATTACATCAGGCAATCCCTACGTCCTATCTGGTGATGTTACCTGGAGTCGGACATGCATCGATGTATGAAAAGCCGATGCTCTTTGTCACACTTGTTTTAGGTTTCATTAATGCGTTAGAAACAGAATTTACGATCTAGGAGGAATATCTATGTTTGAAAAACGACAAATCGTATTGAAGAATGGTGAAGTGATTCACTATCTCGAACAAGGAAGATCGGAAGAGCGTCGTGTAGGGAAAGAGTGTAGATCTCGGTGGT
>CALKAH010000339.1 GCA_937983315.1 uncultured Acholeplasmataceae bacterium
GATCGTATTCGGTGACTGGAGTTCAGACGTGTGCTCTTCCGATCTGGGTTGATGATTAAGAAGTAATTGTTGATTCTTGATTTCAATCTTTCTTATACCAAATGTCTCATCATAACAATCTGTAGGTGTTTCTACATGAAGTGTATAGAGATACCCTTGGCCAATACCCCAAAGTTTCGGGTGATCAATGACAAGTGAATCTTTCTTTTGTGTAGATGAGATCACAAGCTTTCCATCGGGATCAAGGATATCCACACGAAGTTCTTGAGACGTAGTGTCTATCTGATAGCCAATCACACCTTGATGGTTGATAAGATCAGTAAGTATGGTGATCTCTTCAATAGGATGAAGTGGCACATGATAGAGCCAAACATGACGATGAAGGCCAATGTAGTTGTAAAAATCAAAGAAAATATTTTGAATCTCACGATGCTCTTTTTTGATAATCTCACCCATGGGAAATGTCTGAAAATCCAAGCGAGTATCAAGCATGATCGATATGCGATAAGAGGATGTATCATGTGGCATGAATGCATCAACAGGTAGATAACCGCCTTGATGAGTTTTGATGCGCTTACCGTTGACATAGAGTTCAGCACGATGAGGTGCAGCACCGATACGTATATGCCATGTTCCAGGAAGAGAAGGGACATCAACCTTTTTTTCGTAGCACACTTTTCCAACATAATCACGTTTTTCAAGCGTCGTCATCATATCATTAAAACTGCCTGGTACACCGATGATGTATGATGCATTCAGTGGTTCTTTGGGTAAGTAATCATCTGAAACAAATGAAAAATTCCATAAGCCATCAAGTGATAGTGCAAGTCTTTTTTTGTTTGTTTTTGGATAGAGCATGTGACACCTCCACTTAAAAAATCTAGTTCAATTATATCAAATAAATGACCTGAAGGAGTAAGAATCTTTGATATAATAGGAAGGTAGGAGATGAACAATATGAAACAAAAAATTAACCAACTCTTAAACTGGTTTGAAGACAGATTTAACTTTATCATTGAATTACTTGCATTTCTTGGGGGCATCTTTTGTATTTTATTCGCCATATTTATTTTTGTGTTGATGATCTTTCAAGTCGAATGGGTTTCAGAAATCACATTTGAAATCATCATTTTACCGGGTGTCATTGGATTCTTTGGTGTCATCATCTTGTTTGCACTTCGTATCACACGCTTCATGACACAAAAACGATAAGGGCAACTAGCCCTTTTCTTTTGCCTAAACGTGTTAAAATAGAAGTATCAAAACGAGAAAGGAGTTTTCATATGAATAAAATATTAGAGCGTCAAGCGACGACCTATGGAGGACGAGATGGTGTTGTTAAAGATACACAATCGGGTTTAGTTGTCCATTTATCGAAACCAGCAGAAATGGGTGGAGATGATGATAAAGGATCAAATCCAGAAGAACTATTTTCAATTGGATATAGTTCATGCTTTGCAAGTTCTCTAGAGTACTTGCTTCATGTTGCTAAAATCGATTATCAAGGACTTTCTGTACAAGCGACCACACATCTCAATGCTGATCCAAAAACAGGTTTTTCATTTGAACTCTTTGTTAAAGCAAACATTGAAGGTGTGACAAAAGATGTCGAAAAGAAATTCATCGAGCAAGCCTACCAATTTTGTCCTTATTCAAAAGCGATTAAAGGTAATGTAGTCGTCACATTTGTTGACTAGAAATCGAGGTATCCTATGAAGATTTTAATGGTTGGTGGTACAGGGTTAATTTCAACGGCTGTGACGAAACGTGCCGTTGAGATGGGACATGAAGTCTATTTACTGAACCGAGGATTACGTCAATCCTCCATGATTAAAGGTGTTTATCATATTCAAGGTGATATCACAAAAGAAGATGAAGTCAAACAAGCACTTCACGATTATACGTTCGATACGGTTGTTGAATGGATTGCATTTCATGTTGATCATATTAAACGTGATATCAATCTTTTTCGTCATATAACAAA
This sequence comes from uncultured Acholeplasmataceae bacterium, assembly GCA_937983315.1. Classification (GTDB taxonomy): domain Bacteria; phylum Bacillota_I; class Bacilli_A; order Acholeplasmatales; family Acholeplasmataceae; genus Peloplasma. The sequence goes on from CALKAH010000339.1 coordinate 1,985, forward strand.
ACAATATATCTTTATTGGTACGGCTTCATCCTATCCCAAACCTGCTCCCTTTTTTACCGATCACAGAAGAAATCCCACTTCATAATCCTTACTGGGGATATAGTGAAGAAAAAAGACGCTGTGAAGCTTATTTGAACGAACTCAAGAACCCACCATTTGGTATCACCATCGTTCGTCCTTCGCATACCTATGATGATCATTCACTTGTCTTTCAAATTCCTAATTGGGGACAACCCTATACGCTGTTATCAAGGATGATCCATGATCAACCAATAGCTGTTGTTGGTGATGGAACAAGTCGTTGGACGTTAACCCATCATACCGATTTTGCATGTGCATGTGTTGATCTTTTTGGGAACCCAAAGACATATGGACAAACCTATCATCTCACATCAGAAAAGGTTTATACATGGAATGAGATCACAGAAAGTGTCTATCATGCACTTGGTAAAAAGCCTTCAATCATTCATATTCCTTATGATGTTGTTCACACATATTTCCCTGATTTAGAAGGTCCCATTCGTGGTGATAATCTCTATGATGCAATCTTTGATAATTCGAAGATTAAGAAGGTAGCACCCCATTATCAATCGACGATAGGTTATCCTGATATTGTGAAAAAAGCAGTCGCATATTACATCAACCATCCTGAACTTCAATCAATCGATGATGGCTTTATGAAGCGATATGATAAGATGATTGATGATTTCACTCGCAATCAAAAAGAAAAGGTCCGTTAATGAAACGGACCCTTTTTTATAATGGCGATGCGCCATCTGACGGGAGAACTTCATAGAAGCTTGGTTCATATCCAATGATGCGTGTATATTCATCTCGAACTCGTTTTTTCATGGTTTCGACATCTTCTTTTTTAACAATAGAAACCACACATCCACCGAAACCAGCACCTGTCATACGTGCACCTAATGCACCTTCGTCAAGGAGTATTTGAACCAGTGTATCAAGTTCGATACCAGTGACCTCATAATCAGATTTGAGCGATTCATGGGATGCAATCATGAGTTTTGCAAATGCATGTATATCCCCCTTTTTGAGTGCTTCACATGATGCAAGGGTTCTCTGCTGCTCCGTTTGAACGTGACGTACTCTTCTCAATTGAACAGGTGATAAATATGACTCAGATGCTTTTAATTGATCATCGGATAGATCACATAATTGATGAATCATCATGTGCTTTTTTAATTCCTTTAATGAATCTTGACATTCTTTAAATCGCTCATTATATTTAGAGTCTGCTAACCCTCTTTTTTTATTGCTATTGACGATAAGTAGTTGATAAGAATTTAAATGAAGGGGAATATATTGATATGTAAGATCATGGGTGTTCAAAAGGATCGCGTGGTCTTTTTTTCCTGCAACAACAGCAAATTGATCCATGATACCAGAATTAACACCGACAAAGTTGTTTTCTGCATATTGACCTAATTTTGCTTTTTGTTCCATGGTCAATTTGAATTGAAACATGTTGTCTAATATGGTGATCATCAAAATTTCAAGTGATGCTGATGATGATAATCCAGCATTGACGGGCATGGTTCCTTCGATATAAAGATCAAATCCATAGGATAGATGATAACCATGATCTTCCAAAGCTTTGATTGAACCCTTCATGTAATTTGACCATGCATGTTCTTGCTCTTTTTTGAGTTCATATCGATTAAAACAATAGATTTCCTTAGAAAAAGAAGGAGACAGCACACAAATGAAGTCATCTGATCGCTTCCCAACTACCCCATACGTTCCATAGCTTAACGCACATGGGAGAACAAATCCTCCGTTGTAATCAATATGTTCTCCAATCAAATTGACTCGTCCTGGCGAATAATAGACATCACCATCCAACCGATGAAATGATTCTCGAAATGTCTTGAGCAACTTACTTTTCATGATGTTGTCACATCCTTAAGCCATTGATACATGATATCCATGCTATTTCGATCATTTTGTTTAAACACACCACAGTCTTCTAAAACACCCACAAAGACAGATCCGATCGCCTCTTCAATTGCTTGATCAATGATTTCAGGTTTAAAAGAAGGATTAGATTTGATGTTGTCAGCTAATCCCTGATGTTTGATTGAGCGTTCTAAAAGAGGTTTGCCATCAAGAATATATGCTTTGACATCATTCATCTCTTGGTCGAGTCGACCTGGTAAAATGCCAAGACCCATCGCTTCAATCAAGCCAATATTTTCCTTTTTGATGTGCCATTTGTCTTGATGAGGATGGAAAATACCCAGTGGATATTGTTCACTGGTTTGATTATCACGCAAGATGAGATCAAGGATGAATATATCTTTATCTTTTCGAACAATAGGTGTGATGGTATGATGCGGTATATCATCTGTATGTGAGCGAATGTTTAAGGCTTCATGATTGTAATGACGCCATGCTTTAAGCACTTTCATCGCTTGGGCTACTAAATAGATATCATTTTTACCGGTCATGCGTAATGTTGATAAAGGCCATTTTAGTATGGTGTATTGAATGCCTTGATGAAGCCAACTACGAAGTGCTTTAGCATCTTCGATGGGGAAATGATCTGCACCACCTTGATAATGATCATGCGATAAAATCGAACCACCTACGATCGGTAAATCTGCATTCGAACCAAAAAAATAGCCATCAAACATCTTGCATAAAGCAAACAAATTGTTAAAGAGCATCTCATTGATTTTCATCGGGCGATGACGAGCACTCAAGACAATCGCGTGCTCATTGTAATAGATATAGGGTGAATATTGAAAATACCAAGGTTCTCCTTGTAATTCAATGTGAATAAGTCGCAAGCTATCACGTGAATCACGAGTATAATCGCCAGGAAATCCTTCATTCTCAATACACAGTAAACACTTGGGATATGATGTGCTTTCCTGTTGGCTAGCTAAAATAATGCTTTTCGGATCTTTCTCGGGTTTTGAAAGATTGATGGTGATATCAAGTTGACCATAGGAAGATTGGATACTAAATTTTTTATTTTTCTGAATACGATCCATACGGATATAGTTCGCTTTTTGCATGTATGTATAAAACCAACGTGTTGCATGCCTATTTGATTCACGTTTAAGTTCAAAAAACATCTTTTCAACATCAGAGGGTTTCATGATCATGGTATTCATGATTTTCGCATCAAAAAGATCTCTTGCTATCTGTGATCCGTCCAGACGACCAGTTTTCTCAAGTTCATCTAAGATAGGAT
>CALKAH010000340.1 GCA_937983315.1 uncultured Acholeplasmataceae bacterium
ATACAATAATGTGTTTTCATCGAGATCAAAATCAGGTAATTCGACAAAAGAAATAGTATCTTCAGGAGAAGTAAAAATCGCTTCACGATTCTTGACATCAAGTCTGTCCTTCGAGCGAAGATAACCCGATGAGTCATCAACTCTTAATCCATGATAGAGAAGTGCTGTGTGAGATTGATCAACTTCATAGGTGAAAACAAACGATGTTTGCTTTTCAAAATCAAGTGTCTCTTGTTTGATATCATAGATATACATATAGCCATCATAGATACGTGTAATTATGGATACTTCAAGAACGAGATCATCATACTTATACTCAAAGTTAGGTATAAAAACGAGGTGAATCGTATATCCTGATTCACTTGCATCAAATGTTTCGTCGACATCAAAAAAGTAGCGTAAACGCGATGAATCAATCGTATGCGTATACGGATACTCCCTAAAAGAAGCACACGATGATAACATCATTATGCTCATTAAAACCAAAAAGATTAAGATAATTTTTCTCATAAGAATCCCCCCTTATTTGAATTTAAAACCATTATAACATAAATCGAGAATGTTGTCGTGATTTCATAAAAAAAACCGCCGAAGCGGTTTACTTAAGCAGTAATCTTAGACTGTTCAAAATGACAAGGATGGTTGATCCTTCATGTGCAACAACACCTATTGGTAGTTCGATGATTCCAAACACGTTAGAAATCAAAAGGAATGTGATCACTGAAACCGAGAAGATGATGTTTTGTAACGTGATTTGACGGGTTCGTTTTGCAAGATTGATCAATTTTGGAATGCTTTCAAGTTGATCGTTCATAATCACGATATCTGCTGTCTCAAGAGAGACATCGGTTGCAGATCCCATCGCTATCCCAACATCAGCCATCGCCAGTGCAGGTGCGTCATTGATACCATCACCAACCATGATCACTTTTCCATATTTTTGTTGGTAATTTTTAACATGATCAACCTTTTGTTCAGGGAGCAAATCGGATTCAAAATGCTCAATATGTGCTTCTTTTGCGATGGCATGAGCCGTATATTTATGATCGCCTGTGAGTAGTACCGTATGAATACCCATCCCTTTAAGATCATCCATCACATGTTTTGCATGGTCTCTAATCGTATCCATCAACGCGACAAATCCTACTGTAATACCATCTAAAATGATGGAGACATTGGAATGACCAAGTGTCACACAACGATCGAGCTTATCTTGAATTTGGGGATGAATGTTGGATTCAAAACGTCCGATTTGCCATTTCTTACCATCAATCACGGCTTCCATACCGTGTCCTGAAACTTCAGTTGTTTTAATGTTTTCAAGCATATAGGAATGATTTAAATGATCGGTAATCGACTTAGCAAGTGGATGAATGGATTGTTTTTCTAACGTATAAAGGACATGAAGCACGTCATCTTTATCTAATTCATCGATGACTTCGATACGAACAACCTTAGGAACACCTGATGTGATGGTTCCTGTTTTATCAAGCATGATTGCTTTTGTACCAATTAATACTTCTAAAGGTGAACCACCTTTAATCAGAATACGTTTTCTTGCTCCATTGGATAACGCAGAAAGCATCGCAGGGGTAATACTTGCAACAAGTGCACATGGAGAACCGACCACTAAAACGATCACACCACGATTGAATGCATAAGCTTGATCCCACCATCCAAACATCGGAGGAACAAGCATCAAGAAGATTGCGAAAATGATGACTACATACACATACCATTTTTCAAAACGATCGATAAATGATTGTGACTTTGTTTTTTCATGCTGGGCTTTTGCGACAAAGTCGACAATTTTTTGTACAACTGAATCTTTGGGATCTTTCATGGTCTTAACCACGATGCGTGATTCTATATTGATTGAACCTGCAAATACGGATTCACCTTGACTACGACTGACAGGAACAAATTCACCCGTAATTGCGGATTGGTCAAGCGATGTTACACCTTCAACAATTTCACCATCGACGGGAACCTGTTCACCAACTTTTACAATCACAAGATCATCAACATTTAATTCAGAAACCTGAACGATTTTTTCTTGTTGATTGACTAACTTTGTCGCCGTTTTAGGTGCCAATTTAAGTAAACTGGTTAAAGCCTTCTCAGATTTTGAGGTTGCATAGGATTCTAAGACACCACTAATCGAGAAAATCATGATCAAAATCGCACCTTCAGAATAATCTCCGACAATGAATGCACCAAGTGCAGCTAATATCATCAGTATTTCAACATTAAGTGACTTATTATGAATAGTAGCCAAGACACCTTCTTTTGCTTTTTCATAACCACCTATGGCAAATGATAATCCAAATAATAGAGCAACATACCATGGTTCTGGATGACCTTGACTAAAGATAAATCCTAAAATAATAAAAACGATTGAGATAGAAAGAAGTGTTGTTTCAACAACAAGTTGTTTTCTAGTCATAATGACCTCCTTTAATATTTACATAGTGATTATATCATAATTTGTTCTGTTGTCTATAAATAAAGCCCCATATTATTATAAAAAAGCACCTTAATTAGAAATTAAATGATTTAAGTGAATGTGTCTTAGCCATAAAATGTTTTGCACCAAACAAAGATACTAAATAACAAAGGATACTACAACACGTTTTCATGAACTTTTGGTATACTAAAAGAAGGAGATGATAAATATGAACTATATCCATGAAAACCATCGCATTTATGTCAACGATGAACAAGGAAAAATGATTGTAGATGCAACCTTTCCCTTCATCAAACCAGGAGTTGTTGTCGTAGATCATACCTATGTTGACCCTTCGCTTCGCGGTCAAGGCGTTGCATCACAACTGATGCATGAAGTCTATCAACATATTAAAAAATTAGGTTACAAGGCTGTTGCTACATGTCCTTACGCTGTCGTGTGGTTCAAAAAACATAAGGAATGCAACGACATTATCGATGAAACAGTTCAAGCAACACTTGCTCCAGAATGTCAAATTTAAAAAGGAGCACATCGTGAAAAAACCTTTATTGATTTTGGTTGCTGGTGGATCCGCATCCGGTAAAAGTACTGTTGTACAAGAAATTCTAGAGCGTGCTGGGTTAGAAGATGTTTTGATTATTAAACATGATGATTATTATCAAGATCAAACACATCTACCACTTGAAGTACGTTATTTAACCAACTATGACCATCCCAGTTCACTCGATAATCACTTGCTCTATGATCACTTAGTCAAACTTTTAAGTGGTGAGGCCATTGATAAGCCTACATATGACTTCGTCAATCACACACGTAGTCAAATTGTTGAGCATGTTGAACCAAAACCCATCATTATCATTGAAGGTATTCTTATCTTAGAAAACGAAAAAATTCGTGAGTTATCCGATATGAACCTATTCGTAGAACTCGATGATGATACACGCTTTATCAGACGCATGCTTCGTGACATGCGCGAACGCGGGCGTTCCTTAGAAAGCATCATTACACAATACGAAAAAACAGTTAAACCGATGTTTCACAAGTATATAAAACCGACTAAACGATTTGCAGATGTTATCATTCCTAATGATCGAAAGCATGATATTGCTGTTGATTTAATTGTCACCAAGATCAAACAATGCATTGGTGAACGGACATGATTTTAATCGTAGGTGCGATGCAAGAAGAAATTAAACAGATCGCTGAGTATTTAAAAAAAGATCATCGTCTTCTCATCACGGGTGTAGGCAAAGTCAATGCAGCGATGAAACTAGCGGAAATGATTCATCAAGAACGAATTCATGCGATCATTAACCTAGGTTTTGCTGGAGCATCTGGGAATTTCCATGTAGGTGATCTTGTTCTTGTTAAAGAAACTCGTTACCATGATTTTGATTTAACGTTTTTTGGCTATGAACATGGTCAAGTTCCTGGTTATCCTGCAATCTTTACATCAGATTCGTGGTGGATCAATCACATCAAAAGTATGTTTCCAAAGATTAAAGAAGGCACTCTTCTCACAGGCGATTACTTCATGAGTCAAAAACAAGAAGGTCAACTCCTTTTTGATATGGAAGGTGCAGCACTCTATCATGTTGCACATCATCACCATATACCGATCGTATCGATCAAAGTTGTATCTGATCTTGTTGGGATGGACCATCACTTAGAGCAATATCGTCATTTTGAAGCAAAAGAAGGAGCTAAACGACTCCTCGATGCATACTTGATGTTATTTGGAGGTACAGTATGAAAGGATTACTTGTTTTAAGTCATAATGTTGAAGATGGTGAAGCGCTAACGACACGTGCATTATTGAAACGTGCAGGTCTTGATATTACCACCATTACCTATGAAAAAACACCGGAAATAACAACAGCTTTTGGATTAACTGTCAAGGTTGATCATCTTGCACAAGATATTGATTCAAATCTTTATGATTTCGTCGTTATCCCAGGTGGTCGTTATGTAGGTATGATTGTTGATCACGATCAACATATTAAAAAACTTGTTCAATCATTTGCAAAACAACAAAAAGTGATTGCAGCAATCTGTGCTGGACCACGCTTTTTAGGACAAGCAGGTTTGTTAGATGGCAAACATTACACGGCATATCGTGGAAGTGAAAAAGACATGCCGAAAGGTTACTATCATCCAGAAAAAAAGGCACTTCGGGATGGCAATATTATTACAGCCCGTGGTGCAGGTGCAGTTTATGAGTTTGTCGATGAAATTGTCAAACATCTCTTAGGAGAAGATCAAGCTAAAGCCTTACGTGAGAATATATTCTATTAAACAGGGATTGATGGTGTGAAAAGAAGTTTTCAAGCAATCTTTTGGCCGACATTTATCGAACTGCTCTTTTTCATGCTCATGGGAACCATTGATACATTCATGCTTTCCCATTTTAGTGATTTTGCTGTAGGTTCGGTCGGAAATGCAAATACAATTATTCAAATGTTTGCGGTCCTGTTGCTCGTCGTAGCCAACGGGGTCGCAGTTTTAGTGTCGCAATATCTTGGAGCTAAAAAAGATCATATCGCCCATCGTGTGATTGGCAATGGACTCATCTTGAATTTATTGGTTGGTGCGATCATCGCTTCACTACTTGTCTTTTTTGCACCTCTTTTATTACGCTTAGTCAAAACGGAAGAAGTTCTTTTTCAAGGATCACTTGATTATCTCCAAGTCGTTGGCATCTCATTATTCTTTGTTGCCATCTCAAACGTGATGACAGG
>CALKAH010000341.1 GCA_937983315.1 uncultured Acholeplasmataceae bacterium
GAGATCGTATTCGGTGACTGGAGTTCAGACGTGTGCTCTTCCGATCTCCTAAGCCGATAATGCCAATTGTTTTACCTTTAATTTCGGTTCCACCAAATTGGTTTTTTGCTTTTTCAACGGTTTTAGCAATCTCTGGATCGTTTTGGTTTGCAACAATCCAATTTGCTCCACCGATAATATCGCGTGATGCGAGTAACATGCCTGCTAAAATCAATTCTTTCACGGCATTAGCGTTTGCTCCTGGTGTATTAAAGCATACGATGCCCTGTTTAGCATAAACATCGAGTGGAATATTGTTGACTCCAGCACCAGCACGTGCAACCGCGATTAACGAATGAGGTACAGTTAACTCATGCATCACTGCACTTCTGACAAGAATAGCACCTGCATCCTCGATAGAATTCGTCAGCGTAAAATCTTGGGGGAGTTCGTTGAGTCCAACTTTGGAAATGCTATTTAAACAATGAATACGCATGTCTTCACCCATTTCTCTTTTCAAAGTCTTTCATGAAATCGACTAAAGCTTGAACACCATCGATGGGCATCGCATTATAAATGGATGCACGCATACCACCTGTTGTACGATGACCCTTCAGGTTATCAAAACCCATTGCTTTCGCTTCTTTGATAAATTGTTCATCGAGTGCTTCAGATGTTGATTTAAAGCATACATTCATCAATGAACGAGACTTCTTTTCAACGGTTCCATAAAACATCTTGCTTGAATCAAGGTAATCATAAAGGATATTTGCCTTTTTAATGTTGATCTTGTGAATGGCTTCAATTCCACCCTTTTGTTTGAGCCATTTAAAGACTTTACCACAGAGATAAATGCCATAGGTCGGTGGTGTATTATACATCGAACCATTTTCTGCATGGATGTCATAGCGAAGCATGATCGGTGTTTTTGGATCGATATCCTTTCGGATTAAATCTTCACGGATAATGACAATGACTGTACCGGCTGGACCTACGTTCTTTTGCGCACCAGCAAAGATTACACCATACTTTGTGACATCAATCGGTTCAGACAAGAAACACGATGACGCATCAGAGACTAAAACCTTACCCTTTGTATTGGGTAATGTATGATATTTGGTCCCATAAATGGTGTTATTATCGCACATAAAGACGTAATCTGCATCCTCTGAGATGGGAAGATGAGTCACATCTGGAATATAGGAGAAGATTTTATCTTCAGATGATGCAACGATGTTCACATGACCAAATTTTTGTGCTTCTTCAGCTGCTTTTTTAGCCCAATGACCTGTAATAATGTAATCAGCCTTACCATGTTTCATCAGATTCATCGGAATCATTGAAAACTGGAGGGTAGCTCCACCTTGTAAGAATAGGACTTTGTAATTCGATGGAATGTTCAATAAATCACGCAGATCTTTTTCAGCTTCATCAATGATTGATTGATAAATCTTTGAACGATGACTCATCTCCATGACAGACATCCCACTGTTTTGGTAATCCATCATTTCATTGGCTGCATCTTGCAGCACCTCAACAGGAAGTATGGCTGGACCTGCTGAGAAATTATAAATCCGTTTCATCTTTTTTCTCCTTTATCGTTATCGAATTTTTCGTGCTTCTAGGTAATACCGCTTTGCAGTTGCACATCCCATGGAAAAAGATTTTCTTGGTAAAACTTTTCCAGTTTGAATAAATGGAAATAAATCCTTTTTCTCAAGTGTTGGCATATGGATACCCACAGCATGTGGGTGCATTTTGCATAGACGAATCAATTCATCATCACCATGGATATAATCAATTGTCGTTTTGGGGTGATGCATGAGATAATGATCGATGAACCCTTGAATCTGTTCATAAGCATCAGCTGTGCTCTTTGGAATGAAAAACTGTTCGATACCAACATCTTTGGTATATACCCATGATTCGGCATCTTTATCAACCGCATGGAACAGATCAATGAGAAAATCGGGTTCAACATTGAATAAAACACGGTGTATGCCTTCAAATTGAAGACCTTGATCGTAAATATTGACGATTTCAACCATGGCATAACGTGCAGGATGATTGTCTTGTTCCTTGATCGTTAATCCTTTTTTTACATTTTCCCAATGCGCTTTTGCAGTCGCAAGACTGTGATTTCCATCACCAACCACAAATAGAATGGGATCTTTATCATCTTCAATTAACGTATAGAGTTCTTGAATAATCGGATCCGTATCCAAGATTTGATAACCTCTTAGATGCCCACCCATCATGTTTAATACAAAGTCATAGCGTTTCTTGAATGTGCTTCTTTTCTCATACAATCGCTCAATGATATGTTTTTTGTCATCGTTCATCAATAGCATCACATGAGAGAGTTCAATGGGAGCATCCTTGCGGATTTTAACTCGTGGTGGAATCCGTTCGATGATGGTTTTTTCCGTTGTACGAATGAGTGGTTTAGATCCTTCTTGATAATCATAGGCTTCAAGATCGATGGCAACCATCAGCCCAGATCGGAAGAGCGTCGTGTAGGGAAAGAGTGTAGATCTCGGTGG
>CALKAH010000342.1 GCA_937983315.1 uncultured Acholeplasmataceae bacterium
CTCATTGTCGTCTTCTTGTTGCTCAGAAAATATATTATGTCCGGCGTCGGTAGAAGCGGGACAAAAGGATAAAGAGGAGGAAAAGAATGAAAAAAATATTTTCATTTGTATTACTTCTTGCAGGACTCTTAAGTTTAGCAGCCTGCGTTGAAGTTAGAAACACGGCACCACGCTTAGTTGGTGTTCAAGGTGAAATCACTATCACATATGGTGATCCGTTCGATCCGCTTGATGGCATCACAGCGGAAGACGATGCGGATAAAGACTTGACCAATGCGATCGAACTTGAAGGATGGAATCCTGCATGGTTAGAAGATCCAAGAGGTGGTCAATACAGTTACTCGATTTACGTCGAAGACACAGGTGGTCTGTTCGCACGTCAACAAGTTTCACTCACGATTATTGGTAACGTTCAACAAACCGTATCATTACTCTATGTTCAAGAAGCACAGACCTATTACATCGGTTCAAGACCTTATGATCCACTTCGCGGTGTTCAAGCGATTGATACCATCAATGGAGCAGAAAATCCCATTGATTTGACCGATGAAATCGAAGTCATTGATCTACCCAACTTGACACGTCCAGGTCGCTTCACTTATCAGATTCGCGTTGAAAACGAATGGGGTGCATCAGCAACTAAATCTGTCGCATTAACCGTAAGACCTGCTGTGACAAACATTCCAACCACGTTGACCTCTGACCCCATCACGATTACGTTATGGCATTCAAACGGTTCAACCATTGAAGGTGCACTCAATTTATATGCAACCCAGTTTAAGACATTGTATCCAAACATTACGGTTCAAATCGTGAAGAACGGTGAAAACTACGATGCACTTCGTCAAAACACAGTATCTGCGATTAAAGGTGGTACACTGCCCAATATCGTTCAAGGTTATCCTGACCATGTGGCTGAATACATTACCAACAACGCTGTTATTTCATTAAATCCATACATTGATCACTCCGTATGGGGATTTGATCCAGCGGTTGAAAACGATAAGTTTGAAGATATCCTTTGGAAGTATCGTAATGAAAACAGCCAATATACAGCAGATGGTGATTTCTTCTCACTTCCATTCAATAAGTCAACGGAAGTTATGATCTATAACTCTGATGCAGTTCAAGAACTTATTGATGATGGTGTGATTACATCATTCCCAGAAACATGGCAAGATTTATTCGCGATTGCTGATGAATTTGAAGCGATTGCTCCAGGTTTCATTGATGAATACGGTAGCAAGCTTGGTTTAACCTCTGCAGAAATTGCATTAGCGAAGACTCAATTTGTTCCTTATTCTTATGACTCTGAAGAAAATGCGTTCATCACCTTGATCCGTCAATGGGGTGGTGCGTATACAACGATCAATAGTGAACGTGGTGGTGTTGCACTTTACAACTCAGCTCAAGCAACTGCAATGCTTACCTACTTCAATACACATCGCGATAAGCTCACATTACCCGCAAACTGGCTATCTGATTATGCATCTGATATTTTCAAGAAGGGTCAAACCTTCATGACAATCGGTTCAACCGGTGGTGCGTATTACAATACTCCAGCGATTGTTGGTGGCGAATACCTGTTCAATTTTGAAGTGGCACCTATTCCTTATAATAAGGATCTTCCACAAAATCGTACAGCGATTCAACAAGGTACCAATATGTCTTTAACCAATTCTGGTACGGATCAGCAAAAACTTGCGTCATGGTTGTTCTTGAAGTTCTTAAATAGCCAACAAGTTCAACAAGACTTTACATTAAAGACCGGTTATCAACCCACACGTCAATCCGTGTACAATGATACACCTTATCAAACATTCATGAATGGATTCGCACAAGATGGCATAACCGCACTTGAAGGTGAAGATTTGATGCGTTCGAAGGCAGCACGCGCAGCAGCATTGCAGTCAGAGATTCTATTCTTCGACCAAGCATTTGTTGGATCATCAGCGATTCGTGAAGCTGTTGGATTAACGTTTAAACGTATTATTTTACCCACAGAATCAGACACTGTCGAAAATGCTTTGGCATATGCTGTTTCTGAAGCTCGTCGTCTATTAGGAACAGAAAATGTTTCTTGACAATAGAAATCAAAAAAAATCTATAGGAGGATTTAGATGAAGAAGACACGCGTACTCTTAGTAGTACTCTTGGCATTATTTATCGGCTTTTTGACAGCATGTACCTCGACTGAAGATTTACTCAATGCTGCAAAAGACGAACTCGTTGCAGAATATGCCGAAACGATCGCGGATGAAGATTACGAAGTTACTGGTAACCTTGATCTTTTGACTGAAATCGGTGATGCAACAGTGAGCTGGACCTCAAGCAATACCGCAATCATAACGACTGCCGGTGTTGTCACTCGCCCAGAAGCTGACACGGTTGTAACGTTAACAGCAACCATCACAATTGATGGCGAAACTTTAACGCATCAATTCAGAGTGACCGTGAAAGCTGTTGAATTGACAGTGGCTCAACGCTTAGATGCTGCAAAAGCATTGCTTGTCGCAAACTATGCGAATACCATTGGCGATGACGAATATGTTGTCACTGCGAACCTGGCATTGGTCAGTGTGATCGGTGAAGCAACTGTATCATGGGCAACCAGTGATGCAACCATCATCACCACTGCTGGTGTTGTCACACGTCCAAGCTTTACAGTAGGTGATCAAACAGTGACCTTAACTGCAACACTCACCATCAGCAGCCAAACGGTTACACAAATCTTCTACGCATTCGTTCAAGCAAACGATGAAACCGTTGCAGAACGTCTAGACCGCGCATTAGCATTTGTCACCACATTCCCAGCTGTTGAAGGTATTACCGGTGTTGAAGATTGGCTCGAATTCCCAACCAGTGTTATTTTTGAAGAACAAACATACACCGTATCTTGGGTTTCTGATAAGCCAGATTTCCTTGCGATTGATGGTACAGTAACTCGCCCAGCTTCTGGTGCAGCCAATGAAACCGTCATCATGACAGCAACCATCACCGAAGGTACAACCACACGTTCAATGGATGTAGAATTTGTTGTCTTCGCTTACGAATCTTCGAAGTTACTGGATTCTATCGCTGATATTTATGCAGAAGAAGCAGGTACTTATGTGAAGTTTGAAGGCGTCACCGTGATCGGTAAGATGACTGCAGGTTTCTTCATTAGTGATGGCACAACGATGCTCTACATTTATGACTCTTCAACCTTATATAATAATGTTGTTATCGGTCAAGTGTATGATATTGAAGGTGTCTATGGTCTATATTATAGTGCACCACAATTAGCCAATGATGCAACTCGTCCATTGACTGCAACCGCATCTACTGCAACTCCAGCATCTATGAATGGTACGCCATCAACTGTTGCAGAAGCAATCGGCGATAAGCCAACACCATCTGGATCAAACCTCATGGTTTATGATTACTTAGCTATTACAGGTAAGATTGTTGTTGATAGTAGAGAAACTGTTGACGTTGGTCGTTATAACACCTTCTTGGTTGACACAACGTTCACAGGAACTGAAGTCATTAAGACTTTAGCATCTGGTAAAGCTACCGAATACAATACACCAGCAATCGTGATTTATTATCAATCTCCCAATAAGGCAGCTGTTGAAGCGCTTAATGGTAAAGAAGTCACCATCAATATCCTTCTTTATGGATGGAGAACAGACCGTAACATTTGGTACGCTGTTTACTTAGGTGACGGTACAGATATCGAAGTTGCATTCGCAACCGATGCTGAAGCTGTTGCCGCAGTCAAGACTGCATTAACATTACCAGCGACCATTGTTTCCGCAACAACTTTAGATTTACTCGATGCACAATATGGCGCAACCGTTACATGGGCATCAAGTAATGAAGCTGTGATTAATTCAACTACCGGTGTGGTTACACCTGTTGATGGACAACAAGTCACCGTGACATTAACGGCAACCATTACGAAGAATGCAGCAACTGATACCAAGGTGTTCACCATTAAAGTTGGCGAACTCCCCATGAGCACTATTCTACAAGTCATCGATGCAGCCAATACAACCGAAATTAAGACCAAGGGTGTTGTCACTGCAGCTGAATACTACAGAACATTCTTCATTCAAGATGCAACCGGTGGTATCGCGATTTATACATCCGATGCAACCATGCTTGCAACCTTAACCGCAAACATCGGTAAAGAAGTTGTTGTGATTGGTACACGTGCTGCATATAATGGATTAAGACAAATCAGCCCAACATCGATTACAACATCAGACGCTGTTGTGACATTACCAGATGCAGTCAATGTGGATGAAATTGCTCTCAATTCAACCGATATGATGCCATATCAAGGTCGTATCGTATCCATGACTCAACTTTATGTCAGCGCACGCGTTGTTGACACATATAACAACGTCACCTTGACATTGAACAGACTTGTTGAAGGTAAGACGATTACCATGAAGTGGGATTCAAGAAAGGCTCTTTCTACTGAAGCAGCAGCACTTCTTGAAGCTATACAAGTAGGAGACACCATCAACATTACAAACGTCTTAGCATGGAATAATAACCCATACTTCTATTTCACCAACACAACCATCGTCACTGAAGTTACACTCAATGATGCAGGTAAAGTTGCTCTTGATGCAGCAGCATTATCAATTGCAGCAACCATGACTGAAGCAGGTACATTAACATTACCAGTCACAGGTACCAATGGTTCAACGATTGCTTGGACATCTAACAATGCGCTTATTGACGCATCTACCGGTGCTGTTACAATGCCAGTTTCTGGACAAGTAACTGTCACCTTAACCGCAACCTTAACACTCAATGCAGCTGAAAAAGTGGTTACATTTGATATCGTGTTAGGTACTCCTGCTGAACCAGGATTAACCACATATGCAACCTATACATTTGGTACTGCACCTGTAACGGGTTATACAATTGGTAACTTAACATGGACTGACACAGCAGGTAGCGTCACTATTGCGAAAGACCGTGTTCAAATCAATACATCGACTACTGCTCCACACACTTCAATGGGTGCATTCCTTGTTGTCGCTCCACGTTTGAACAACCCAACTCCTGTGATGACCTTTGACTGGTCAGCATTAACTGATGTTGAAGTCATTGAATTCCAATACTCAACATGGAACTCTGCATCTGCAACAGCAATCGCTGGTTTCACAACTGCTAACCTCGTTCTTGAAAAGTATAATACCGGAACATCCGCATGGGACGTTGTTGATACACTCGATATGAAGACACTCGTAGATTCAACACAATATAAGACAGCACAATTTGAAGCTACTGGTGCTGGTCAATATCGTATCTCCTTTGTTATCGTTGGTACATTAGCAGATTCCAATACTGCTCAAGCATTAACGATCGACAATATGGTTATTAAAGGTTAATTCAATTTTCACTTCCAAAAAGGGCTCGCTTCGGCAAGCCCTTTTCTTTTTCTCCAAAGATGAGAAATCCCACGTTTTCTTTTTAACAAAAGAAGGTTTATGATATAATGATATGTGCTAACAAGAAAGGAAGACATATATGAAAAAATTACTACCCCTACTCCTCATTGTGTTTTTTCTATCCGCATGTCAACAAGATATCATACTCCCTGATTTAGCGGGAAAAACAGAAGTTGAAGCGGTAGCTATCATCGAGGATTTAAATTTAATTGCAGATGTCCAATATGAACTCGATATTACTGTGGATCACGGTCTTTTTATCCGTTATGAAATCGGTTATGTTCCGGGTCGTAAAGTTCAACAAGGCGAAATGATTACCATCTTTATCGCTGATAATGGAACTATCTTACCAGATTTATCGGGTAAGACTGAAGATGAAGTTAAAACGACACTCGATAGTCTTGATGTTGATTACACACTTCGTTATGAATTTAAACAATCCAATGATGATTATGAATTCTCGCGTTATTTGGATTATGCAGCAGGAGAACTTCTTCCCATCAATGAATCACTTACTGTCTATATCACATGGAATGGATCACTACTTCCCGATCTGACCAACATGCTAAAAGGCGATATTATCGCTGCACTTGATTATGAATTTATTCAAAATTATACGTTTGAATATATCATTAATGATGAATTTGAAGAAGACTCATTCGCTGGTTATGAAGATCTGACAGCAGGAATGCCCGCTCCTGAAACAGGAACGATTACGGTTTATCTTTATAAAAACACGTTTACTGATGATGATGACATTACACTCTTTATCTCGAAATACCTCCATGGTGAAGGCAACAATCGTGCGATTGAAATCTTTAATCCCACACAAGGAGCCATCGATTTAACTGATTATCATCTTGCAATTTTCACGAATGGTTCAAAAACATTAAATTATCGCATTGAATTATCAGGTATGCTTGAAGCAAGCGAAACCTATATCATTGCATATCGTGGTGCACATTCATCTATCACAACAAAAGCAGATTTATTGTCTAATCTACTACAATATGATGGTAATGATGTCATTCAACTTCGCTACAAGAATAACACCTACATTGACAC
>CALKAH010000343.1 GCA_937983315.1 uncultured Acholeplasmataceae bacterium
CACTTGGGCCTAAGAAACCAAAGATTTCACCTTTAGCAATGGAGAATGAGAGCCCCTTTAGTGTCTCTTCGTGATTCTTAGGATAAGTAAAGCGTAAATTTTCGACATTAAACATGATCAATAATTCCTTTCTGCAGGATCGTTATGGCAAGATCAACCTGCTTTTCAATGTCTTCCATCTGGCGATTAGGATGGATAAAAAAATCGTTATTGATGTGATTCATGGTAAATAAGATCATTTCAGCAAGCAGTCTTGGATCAAGATCTTCACGAATGATGCCTTGGTCTTGGTCAACTTTAATCAGCATTTCAAAAAATGTGATGCCTTGTTGATAGGCTTGCTGATAGATCGGCGAATCACGGAAGATGGATGATTGGGTCATGTTATAACCTGCTAATACAAGATCGGGGTATGCTTTTGCAAAGACAAAACCTCTTAAGAATAGTTCTTTAAGACGGCTGATAAAGGGCATGGGTTTCGTCAAATCAAAGAGATCTTGAAGAATTTCGCTCTTTTTTTGTCCAATATATGAAGAAAAGTAAGCATATAAGTCATCTTTATCTTCAAAATACTGATAAAACGAACCTCTTGCAATACCAGCATCTCTGATGATGTTCGCTAAATTCACATGCTCAAAAGGATGTTCAGATAACTCTTTGATCGTCGCATCAATGATGCGTTGTTTTTTTTCAGGTTTCAAGCGTAAAAATGTGTCCTTTGGCATAACTCACCTCAAAAATGACAACCTTGTCACATTTACAGTATAGTCCTTTTTTTCCATGATGTCAACAAAAAAAGAAGGACCTGTTTAAGCATCCTTCTTCTGTAGGTGAAGTATTCAATTCTATTCTTCGTGATGGTGTTGTCCACCGCAGCATCCTTCGTGTTTTACACGACGGGATACTAATACTTTGTATAACTGGTCTTCAATCTTGTAGATATCGACATTCTCGATACCGGTTAAACTATTAACATATTTGACCATTTCAGCTTTATCTGTAAATAGCTTGACTTCATTTTCTATCATGGGACGATGTGGCATTCTACCCATACGTTCCTCACGCATCTTGCGCATGTCTTCGCGCATTTGATCCATATTGATGAATTCTCTTTTCTCCATAATGATCACACTCTCTCTCACTCACCTACATGAATAGAGTACATCTTTTTGAAGGTATGGTCAAGATACTTTAGGGTCGATTTTGCATGCAGCATGTTCGATTTCATGACGAATCCAAACAATTCCAATGATAATTAAAACGAGTGAAATTAACTTATAGGGTAGCCCTGCTAAAGGAAGAATGGTGACCGAAAATGCAATCCCTATGGATGCGAAAAATGCAATCACGCATGATGTACAACCATAGGTGAGAATGCCAAAAAGAACAGAGAAGAACCCAAATGATTGAGCTTTTCCTTCTTTGCCTTTGAGTTGAACCATCGCCGTGGATAGATTCATCAAAAACGCAGATAAGAATGACATGAGTAGATTTAAGATGATATTAACAATGACCAAAAATAGTCCATATGTCTGTTGCATATCTTGATAACTCATATTTAAGCTGTCGACGATAAAGTAGATCAAATTAAACGCAACAAAAAATAATAATCCTTGCATGAGATACTTTTTTGTTGTTTGCAGTTTGAGGGCTTGTTTAAACATAGACTCATCCTTTATTTTGTTGATTAATTTAAGTATATCATACGTTGAACCAAGTTTCCTTCATTATACTTCATGGTTATCCTATGGATAAATGGTTAACAATTCGTGGTGAATAGGTTGACATTCCCTCATATTTATATATAATAGATGTGTTATAGTTTAACAACATTTAACTAGTAGTTTATAAACATTAAACAAGTTGACATAAAAACTGGCTGTCGTTTATCGGCAGTAAACAAGGAGGAAATCATGGCTGCGCTAATCGAACTCAAAGATGTGACCAAAGAATTTAACGGTCAGGTTGTCCTACGTGGTATTGATCTGACGATTGAACAAAATGAATTTGTAACTTTATTGGGCCCTTCTGGTTGTGGGAAGACGACAACGCTGCGCATCATCGGCGGCTTTATCGATCCATCCGCTGGTGAGGTCCTTTTTGATGGCAAAAGTATCTTAGATACTCCTGCTCATAAACGACCAACAAATACCGTCTTTCAACGATATGCCCTTTTTCCTCATCTCGATGTATTTGAAAATGTTGCCTTTGGACTACGTGTTAAAAATGATTCTTTAGCAACCCTTGAGACGATGAAAGCGATCACCGATGACTATCAATCTCGCATCAAATCGACAAAGGATCAACAGCTGATCCAGACGCTAAAAAAAGAAATGAAACAAAAGATCAAAGAAGTAAGAGATCCGAACACTGAAAAGAAGAAAGCTATTCTATCTCTAAAAAAACAACTTGAAAC